>NZ_DATGCW010000197.1:0-6015 GCF_035311605.1 Saliniramus sp. | reverse complement strand
CACCCACGGGCTTGGTGTCCCTGAGGGGCGTCGGCCTCACGCTCGCCACCGCCACCGGCACTATACCAGTGTCGGTGCGATGAGAGTTACAAGGGGCGCGCCGTGGAGGCACCAGCACCATCCTGAAAGCGTATCATTGCTCAGAAACAATTTTTGATTCAAATTATACTCCGTTGATCGACGGAGAAATTGACATATATAGCAATTTCAGAGACAGGGATATCGGAGTCCGATCTCCGGTCGATCAGCATCCGGTTGGGCGACAAGGAGGAAACATGGCGTACCATTCATGCCTCTCGCGCGCTTCAGGCTTTTTTGGCTGACATTCAGGTGAATGACCCACCGACAAAGTGGGAAGCCGATCTGACACCAAATGAGCAGTTATATGAACTGTTTCGCGTCTTCATAACTGGCGAAGCTCTGAGAACCGGCGAACAATTTCACGTCATGAGACCGACAGATGAGGCCGTGCGGGAACTCAAGACACCGGATTTGCGCATTTTCGGCTGGTTCATCGCGAAGGACCAATTCGCTGGCATATTCGGGGACTGGGCCGACAGCATAAAGGAACATCGCCTCTATGCCGGATACCGTGACGAGATAACCCGGCGGCGCCTAAAATGCGGTGCCGATGACACGTGTTGTGTATGGGAGACTGAGGAAAATGCAGTCATTTCAATTCGAAATCGATGAGCAGAGCGCATGTGCAGCGCGCTTCATCAGCCGCGTACGGCGTGAACTCGTCGATGCCTTCCTCACCGAAAAAAACGAACGCGGCCTGACGCAAAACGAGATTGCAGTGCGCCTTGGCGTCAATGCTTCGATGATCAGCCGGCAACTGTCCGGCGAAGCGAATCTGACGCTCCGCTCCGTTGCAGAGCTGGCGTGGGCGATGGGCTATGGCGATATCGCTTTCAAGCTGGAGACGGCCGAAAGGGATGGTCGGCGTAACTATGCATCCGGTCCCCAGCATGCCGTGTCGTTCGGCGACCTCGGCGTGATCGGCGCCAAAGAAACCACGACTGCTTCCAACGGGCCTACGACATTTCTGCAAGGCCATACCGAATGACGATCAAAGGCTTCGTGACATTCTGCGACGATATCAGGCAGGAGCTCGGCGGGAAGATTACGCTTGTCGGCTGTTACACCGGTGAGATGACCGTCCATGGCCAGGCCCCTGCGACGCTTGCGAAGCTCGGGCTTCAAACGAAACTTGTTTTTCCTGCCGAAATTGCGCCGCGAAAGATCGATGTCAGGATTGATTTCGTGCCAGGCGAAAAAACCCTGTTCGAGGCCACGCTGGATATTCCGGAAGGCGAACATCAAAAGGCTCTCGACCGGGTTGAACCCGATGGCACAGGCGACGAACCACAATTCACACTCACGCAGTATACAATCCTGTCGCCGCTGGAAATACCTGGCGAAGGCCGCATTCGTGTCAGGGTCTTTGTCAACGGCGAAACCGTCAAGCTGGGCTCACTGCGAATCCGCTTCAACACACCCGCCACTTGAATCTTCGGCACGTGGACGAGACTACCGCAGGCATGGTCGGAACGAATCGCTTCAGCCCTTCCCGGAAACCCGGCGATCATTTCCGTCAGACTACCCGTTCCAGCGCACCGCCCCGCATTGTGCGATGTCGTAGCCGCCCAGATAGTCAGCCCGTCGGGCGAATTCCGTTGTTGCGGCGAATGCCATGAGCGCCTGGACCGGCGGCTCGAAATAGTCGCGCCGCGCCATGACCAGATCAAAACATTCGTCATTCAGCAACGGCAGGAAATGGAGCGCGCCTGCCGCAGCCTGCAGGCCTAGTCCGCAATCCGCGTCGCCGGTGGCGATCATCGCAGCGAGATCGGCATGGGTCTCGACAGGGTTCTGCGCGACGACCAGCGCATCGCGGCTCACCCCGCACCGTGCCAGCAGCATCTCCAGCAACAATTGCGATCCCGCCCCCTGCCCACGCAGGGAAAAACGGCATCCGCGCCGGACGGCGTCTTCCAGCCCCGTGATCCCGAGTGGATTTCCCGGCGCCGTGATCAGGCCCTGCACCCGCTTCGCCCAATGGATGACCACATGGGACCCGCCAGGCAGGTGGCTTCTGACAGCCGGAATGTTCCAGGTGTCGGAAGAAGGATCGACGAGATGGCAACCCGCCAGAAGAGCGCGCCCGCCTGCGAGTTCCTCCAGCCCCTGTGTCGAGCCGGCGACGCGTACCGCGAGCCCCGATCCCGATTGCCGTAGGGCCCATTCGAGCAGCGGATCGTTCGAACCCGCATAAATCGGTGGAGGCGGGGCGATTCCGGTTTGCGGCAGCTCCGTCTGCGCTTCGAGCCAGGCATCGACGAGCCGCTTGGGGAAGAGGAGCTTGCCGGTGGCGCGCGTGAAGGGGATGGTCTGGCGCGAGACCATCTCGTAGATCGTGCGTTCCTTGACGCGCAGATAATCAGCCACCTCCGTCGTCGTCATCAGCGATGACGGAATCACGGATTTCGATCCGGGCTTCTCGTCAGTTGATACCAGCTGCATTATCACGCAATATCCTGCATCAATTACATTGTTGCTATCTAATTTGTTTTTTGCTCTGATTTCAAGACCGAATGCAGGACTTCCCGATTGAGCGGCCCCTTCACGACAGCCTTTGCGCTGATCACCTCCGGCGATCCGGCCCTGATGCAGATCATCGGGCTATCTCTGCGCGTGACGCTCACCGCCGTGCTGATCGCCTGCCTGATTGGATTGCCGCTCGGCGCCGGTCTCGCGCTCGCCCGGTTTCCGGGGCGCTCGCTGGCGATCATCCTGTTCAATGCGCTGATGGGCCTGCCGCCCGTGGTCGCGGGCCTCGTCGTCTATCTCCTGCTCTCGCGCTCGGGGCCGCTCGGGTCGCTCGCGCTTCTGTTCACGCCTGCCGCGATGATCATCGCCCAGACGGTCCTGATCCTGCCGATCGTGATCTCGCTGACGCGCTCCGTCGTCGAGGATCTCTGGGGGGAGTATCGCGAGCAGCTGCGCTCGCTGGGCGCCAGCCGTCTGCGGGCGGTGCCGACGCTGCTCTGGGATGGCCGCGTCAGCCTCCTCACCGGCGTGCTCGCGGGCTTCGGGCGGGCGAGCGCGGAAGTCGGAGCCGTCCTGATCGTGGGCGGCAACATTGCCGGCCATACCCGCACCATGACGACTGCGATCACATTGGAGACGTCGCGCGGCGAACTCGGCCTCGCTGTGGCGCTCGGCATCATTCTGCTCACCCTGACGCTCAGTCTGAACGCGCTCGCCTGGGGCGCCGGGCAATGGGCGAAGGGGAGGCTCGGATGAAGCGCGCGAGCGACCTGTACCCCACGATCCTGCCGCTGCGGCTCGAAGATGCAGGCTTCGCCGTGGCCGGGGCGACGCTGCTGGAGGAGATTTCGCTCGCCATTCCCGCCGGGCGGCGTCTGATCGTGATGGGGGCGAACGGCGCCGGCAAGAGCCTGTTGCTGCGGCTCTGCCATGGTCTGATCGAGCCGACATCCGGACGGCGGATCTGGGCGAACGGTGAGGCGCGCCCGCAGGCACAGGCGATGGTATTTCAGCGTCCCGTCCTGCTCCGGCGTTCGGTCGCGGCCAATCTCGCCTATCCCTTGCGGCTGCGCGGTATGGGTCGCGCCGCCTGCCGGGAAATGGCCGGGGAGACGCTGGAGCGGTTCGGGCTCTCAGCGCTCGCGGATCGCCCTGCCCGTCTGCTCTCCGGGGGCGAACAACAGCGCCTCGCCCTCGCCCGGGCCTGGACCATGCGCCCGCAGATCCTCTTTCTCGACGAGCCGACCTCGGCGCTCGATCCCTCCGCGACGCGCACCATCGAGGAGATGATCGAGACATTCGGTGCGGAGGGCATCACCATCGTGATGAGCACCCACAATCTCGGCCAGGCCCGGCGCCTCGCAGATGACGTCGCCTTCCTGCATCGGGGGCGGCTGATCGAGCATGGCCCGGCCGACATGTTCTTCGAGGGGCCTGACGCCCCGGAAGCGCACGCCTTCCTGGCGGGCGACCTGATCTGGTAAGACCAATCTGGAGGAAACAATGACGACCAACCGACGCAATCTGCTTCTTGGCTCCGTGACGGGCCTTGCATCCGGCATTGCCATGCTGGTGGCGCTGCCGCTTGCCACCCCCGCACAGGCCCAGGACTTCATCACCGTGGCCTCGACCACCTCGACCGAGAATTCCGGCCTGTTCGATCATATCCTGCCGCTTTTCCAGGAAGAGACCGGGATCGAGGTCCGTGTCGTCGCACAAGGCACCGGGCAGGCGCTCGAGACCGGACGACGGGGCGACGCGGATGTCGTCTTCGTCCATGCCCGTGCGCTCGAGGACGCCTTCGTCGCCGAGGGCTATGGCGTGGAGCGCTTCGACGTGATGTATAACGACTTCGTCATCGTCGGTCCGGGCGAGGATCCCGCCGGGCTGGCCGGCGCGGATGATGCGGCCTCGGCCATGGCCGCAATCGCCGAGGCCGAGGCGCCCTTCGCCTCGCGCGGGGACGACAGCGGCACGCATGTGGCGGAGATGAATCTGTGGGAGGCCGCCGGCGTCGCACCGGAGGGTCAATGGTATCTCTCGACCGGCTCCGGCATGGGCGCGACCCTGAACACCGCCGCCCAGGTGCCCGCCTATGCCCTGACCGATCGCGCCACCTGGCTCTCATTCGCCAATCGCGGCCCGCTCGAAATCGCCTTCGAGGGCGATCCGGTGCTGTTCAACCCCTACGGAATCATTCTCGTCAATCCCGAGCGCCATCCGCACGTCAAGGCCGAACAGGGACAGGCCTTCATCGACTGGGTGGTCTCGCAGGCCGGGCAGGAGGCGATCGCAGGTTACACCGTGGCAGGGGAACAGCTGTTCTTCCCCAACGCCGAATAAGGTCCGCTGGCTGGCCTGGGGATGGTGGGCCCGGCTGGACTCGAACCAGCAACCAGACCGTTATGAGCGGCCGGCTCTAACCATTGAGCTACGGGCCCTGCGCCTCAGGCGGGGAATCGCGGTTGTGACCGCTCATGGGAGATAGCGGAATTCGGCATGGAAAATCAATCGCTGAAGTTGCACTCCTGTCATGGTCGGGTCGTAAACCGCCACTTGGACCCGAAGGCGGCACAAGGGATATGCGATGAAGGACGAGAAAGCGGCGACCGCCTCGGCGCAGGTGACCGGTACCAGAGGGAGCGGATCGGGAAACGTCGGCGAAGTCTTCGCCGCCTTCGGAAAGCTGGGGCTTACAGCGTTCGGGGGGCCGATCGCGCATCTGGGTTATTTCCGCGATGAATTCGTCACACGCCGCAAGTGGCTCGACGAGAAGGGCTATGCCGATCTCGTGGCACTCAGCCAGTTCCTGCCCGGCCCGGCATCGAGCCAGGTCGGTTTCGCGCTCGGGCTGATGCGTGCTGGCCCGGCGGGCGCGGCGGCGGCCTTTCTCGCTTTTACCCTGCCCTCGGCGCTGATCATGATCGCCTTCGCCTATGGCGCCTTCGCCTTTGCGGGGCCTGTCGGCAGCGGGATTATCGACGGGTTGAAGATCGTCGCGGTCGCTATCATCGCGCATGCGGTCTGGGGCATGGCGCGCCAGCTCTGCCCAGATCGCACCCGCGCCGGTATCGCGCTCGGCGCGGTTCTGATCGCACTCATCCCGGCGGGTGCCTATATGCAGGTGCTCGCCATCGCCGCCGGCGCCACCCTCGGGCTCGCCTTGTGCCGCGAGGCACGCAGCGAGACCGGCAGCGCCCTCCCCTTCGCCGTGTCGCGCGCCACGGGTTGTGCCTGCCTCGCCGCTTTCGCGATCCTGCCGATCGGCCTGCCGCTCGTGAGCGCTGGGGGCGCTCCGCAGGGGATCGCGCTGTTCGATGCCTTCTACCGCGCCGGCGCGCTCGTCTTCGGCGGCGGCCATGTCGTGCTGCCGCTGCTCGAGGCGGAAACCGTCCGTACCGGCTGGATTGACGCCGATACCTTCCTCGCCGGATACGGTGCAGCACAGGCCCTGCCCGGCCC
>NZ_DATGCW010000196.1:0-26567 GCF_035311605.1 Saliniramus sp. | reverse complement strand
TCGACGGCGCGCTGCATCCGCGCTTCATTCGCGATTCGACCTCGCTGCGTCGGCGCAGGACGGCCCCTGCGCAGCGCAGCTTTTCGACGATGCGCGCTTCACCGTCTGCACCATCGACCCGGCCACGCACGACATCGTCCTCTATACGCGCGATGCACAGGGGCGCGCCTATGCCGGATTCTCGCGCCTGCCGCAGGAGCGCGACGGGGCGCCGCTGGTCTTTGCCATGAATGCGGGCATGTATCACGCCGATCTCTCGCCGGTCGGCCTGCATATCGAGAAGGGCGAGCAGCTCAAGTCGATCAACACCCGCCCAGGACCCGGAAATTTCCATATGCTTCCCAACGGGGTATTTTACATGACAGGCGACACGGCCGGCGTCGCAACGGCGGAGAATTTCCTTGCGCGCGGCATCGCGCCCGATCTCGCCACGCAATCGGGGCCGATGCTGGTGATCGACGGCGCGCTGCATCCGCGCTTCATTCGCGATTCGACCTCGCTGCGTCGGCGCAACGGGGTCTGTGTCGGCGATGACGGCGTCATCTCGTTTGCAATCTCGGAGCAGAGGGTGAATTTCCATCATTTCGCGCGGCTGTTCCGTGACCGGCTCGGCTGCAACGATGCGCTTTATCTTGACGGAACCATGTCGAGCCTGCATGCGCCGGCGCTCGGGCGCTCGGATGCGATCCGTCCGATGGGGCCGATCATCGCGGCCTATCCTCGCCGAAATTGATTACGGCCACGGTTTCGCCGCGATGGCGTGGCCTTCATGCAACGCTCACGGTTTCGTGTGTCGCGAAAGCCTCGTTCCAGCGCCATCGTCCATCAATCATTCATGCTTGATTTCGTATTTCGTGGAACTCATGCGATGCTCTGGTGCTTGCAATCAGGCGAGATCGGTTTAACCAATCGCCGGTGCATGGGGCAGGGCTTGCGCGCAACCAACCTATCTCTGGCCTGAGGGGAGGGCCGTTCGGCGATGTCGGATGCTTTTGCAGTCTTTGGTGCGCTCGTGGCACTGTCCGCGCCGATCGTGGCGGGTCCCGTCGGTTTCGTGGAGCCCGAACATGCCATCGTGCTCGGCCAGAGCGAGCGCGCCGGGGCGAGCGCCTCGGCCCCGGCTTTCTATGCCGGCGGCGAGGAAATGGGCCGGCTGGGGGTCGATAATCCCACGGTGACCTTCGAAGATCTCCCGGAAACCTTCATCAAGGCACTCATTGCGGTCGAGGATACGCATTTCGAGCAGCATATGGGTGTCGATCCGGTCGGCGTGACGCGCGCGGCAGCCGGTCTGGCGCGCGGGCAATTCGTCGGCGGCGGTTCGACGCTGAGCCAGCAGCTCGCCAAGAACGTCATTACCGGCGCGCGTCAGACCATCGATCGCAAGATCGAGGAGGCCTATTCCGCCGTCGTGACCGAGACGCTGGCCGATAAGGAGGAGATCCTCGAATCCTACGCCAACGCCGTGTTCTTCGGGCGTCGTTCGGAAGGTGCGGCCCGTGCTGCGCAGAACTGGTTCGACAAGGAGTGGGACCAGCTCTCGCTCTCGGAATATGCCTTCCTCGCCGGTGTCCTGCAGGCGCCCTCGGCGCTCGATCCGCTACGCAATCGCGAGCGGGCGGTAGCGCGGCGCGACCATGTCATCCGCCGCATGGAGGCGGTCGGCTTCATTACGCCCGAAGAGGCCGGCAATGCCATTGCCGAGCCGCTGGAGGTCTCGCCCGGTCCGCGCCCCGTACGCTCGAGCATCGCCATTCCGGATGCTGATTTCTGGGCGCTTTCGGAGGCGCGCCGCTTCATCGTCGGCGAGAATCTGGCCGATCTCGCCGAGCGCGGGGGATATGTCAGCACCATCCGGCATGATGCCCAGTTCATGGTGCAGGAGGTCCTGGCCGAACAGCTGGGCCGCCTGAACGGTCGGGTCGCGCATCAGCCGCTCGGCTTTGTGCCCGCAGAGGCGCTCGCGGAGAATAGCCAGACCCGGATCTGGCGTGCGGCCCGGGAGGCCGTGTCCTTCATGCCCGAGGGTGCCTGGCGCGTCGTGGTCGATGGCAACGATCTGCTGATCGAGGATCGCCCCGCACTGGGTGAAGTCCCCGAAATCGCAAATCGCCCGAACTGGCTGCGCCCCCGCGGTGTTTACGTGCTCAAGCCTGATGGTAGCATCATGGGGCGCCCGAACGTGCAGGGCGCCGCAGTCGTGATCGATACGGCGACGAATGAGACCATTGCGTCCGTAGGTGGTTACGCCACCTGGGCGAGCCAGTTCGACCGCACACGCGCCATGCGCCAGCCGGGATCCTCGATCAAGACGCTGATCTGGCTGGCCGCGCTCGAATACGGCTACAATGCGGAAGGTTACATTTCGGATGAGCCGCTGACTTTCCGCGATGGCGACGGCTGGTGGACCCCGCGCAATTACGGACGGGAGACGCTGGGTCTCGTGCCCTTCTTCACCGCCTTCGAGCGCAGCCTCAATGTCGTGGCTGTGCGCATAGCCGATTTCGTCGGCATGGAGCGTATCCGCCCATTCCTCGAGGATTCGCAGCTCTACAGCTTCGGCGAGCCGCGCCTGAGCAATCTCTCCACCGCAATCGGTGCGGTCGAGACGACGCCCGCAGCCATGGCCATGGCGATGTCGCTGCTCGACCCGCGCACCAGTGACCTCGCCTCCCGCTCGGCTTTGCAGGAACTCGAATCGATGATGGCGGGCGTGGTCGTGCGCGGCACCGCCGCCGGCGCCTTCCGGGATGGCCCGACGGGGGTGGTCGGCAAGACGGGCACCTCGCAGGACCATCGCGACACCTGGTTCGTCGGGCGCACCGGTGACCTCGCCTTCGCGATCTGGATCGGGCGCGACGATGATCGCACGCTACCCAATCTCGACGGTCGTCGCCCGACCGGCGGTGGATTTGCCGCACCGCTCGCGGCACGGATCGTCACCGAACTGCGCGCGATGGGACTGAGCGAAGAAGAGCTCAATCCGCCGCTGTTCCCGCCAAAGCCGATCATCCCGATTCAACCGGTGCAGCCGATCGAGCCGGATCCGCGCTATTCCGCCGGGAATGACAATCGGCCATTTTCGGTGCGCTGACTTGAATTTGAACCGCTTGACGCAGCTATATCAGGAATATCGTCGATGATCGCGACGCGTGCAGCGCTTTTCGCAATGCTGACTGCCGGCATGCCGCTGGCCGTGGGCCATATCTCCTCAGCGGCCCTCGCCCAGACCGTGAGCCCGGAGATCCTCACACAGGATCTCCCGGTTCTGGTCGAGGAGGGTGACGGCCTTGCCGAAGCGGATATTCGCGCTGCGCTCGAAGGGCTGCATCCTGTCCTGGCGACCACAGCCTGGGAGGAGGTCCGTCCCGGTGAGGGTATGGTTCTGCCGATTCTCGAAGAGGCTTTCCTGCCCGATAATTTTACCGTCGGTGCGCCGCGCTTCACGCTCACCGGTGTGGCGCTCGCACTCGCCAAGCGCGATACACGTATTCTTGCCGGGCAGTTCCACATGCTCGACGGTGCCATCGTTCTCACCGATGTGACTCTGAGCAATCTGGCCGGAGAGGCGCGTGCCGAGACGATCGTGCTCGCGTCCGAGACTATCGGTCATCTCGGTGATTTTCTCGACACGGAGTCGCAGGCGCGCGTCTACCCTGCGAATGCCGGTTTCGTCACGGCGCTGGATCTGCGAATCGATACGCGCGAGATCGTGCGCGAGGACCGTCCGGGGCCTGTCTTCAAGTCGATGATGCAGACCGAAGGTTTGCTGGTCGAGGGTTTGTACGTGCGTTTCCCCAATGATTCGCGCGATCGCGTCGAACAGGATGCAGACGGCGCACAGGAGGGAGATACCGAAGAAGCGGCGGTCGAGGATGCGGAAGCCGAAGCCGAAGCAGAGGCGCCGGTCACTGCGGATGCCGATGCGAAACGTCTTTTCGTGGAGCGGATAAAGGGTGGTGCGACGCGCGGCGAGGCCGTCTTCGCCGGCGAGGCTTCGTTTTCTCTTGCGCGCTTCGAGGGGACCGTCTCCGGTTCGCTCGCTGCCCTGTCACCGCGCCGCCTTCTCGCGCATCTGGAGCAGGAACCGACGCATTTCGTCGCGCAGCCAGCCGGCGAGGGGCGCATCGATGTCGATTTCAGCGATTTCGTCATGCAGGTCAGCGGCCGGCGCGGCGTTGGCGCGAATCCCGTCCCGCCGGCGCCGGTGGATCTGCTGATCGGTGAGGGCGCCTTGTCCGTCGCGGTCGAACGCGATGGCGTTGTCACGCTGGCCGGCCATGTCGTTGCAGCCGAGGCCGCGCCGCAGATCCTTGCCGGCACCCCGCTTGAGGCTGCAGCCGTGCAAGTCGCGGCGACAGCGAGCACCTCCGCCGACAGGTTGTTCGGGGAAGGGCGTGCGCAAGCGCGGCTCGCGCCGGGCTATGGCGTCGATCTCGATCTCTGGCTGGATGCGCCGGGTCTGCTCACGCTGCGCAATGCCGCAGACGTCGATCTGCCTGACAATCTGCGCGCCTCGCTGCGCGGCGGGCGCATGGCGGCCTTGTTGCCGCTGATTTTCGAATCGACAGCGCGCCGACTCACCTTCGCGATGATCGACGAGGGGCTCGGCGCTCTGGTCGAGGCAGAGACGGGCCGCAGCCTGCGCGAATGGGTTGCCGATGCGGTGGCTGCCGAGGCACCTGCCGGTGGTGGCGGTGGCATGGAGGCCATGACGCTGCAACTTGCGCTGGGCCAGCTCGAAGGCGTCTTCGTCATGCTCGAGGATGAGGGTTCGGTGCGTCTCGAAGCGGCGTCCGAGCGTCCCGCAAGCCTGGTGCTGCAGGCGCTCGAATTCCTGCGTTCGGCCCGCCCGGTCGCTGAAAAGGCCGAGATCCGTCCGTGAGCATGCCTGCACCTGCCGGGCGCCAGCGCATCGGGCCGCGTCATATTTCCCCAACGGAATTTCTTGTGATTGTCACAAGCGGGTAACATGGTGACGTTAGTGCGTCCGGAGTCGATACAAGCACCGGGGAGTGACCTTATGACGAATGACCGCGTGACCTTCAAGCGCGCCGCGATGATCGCCGCGACGCTCGGTTTCATGTTTTCTGCCGGCTCCGCTCATGCTCAGAGCGGCGATCTGGTGATCTACACCTCGACTCCGACCGAGCAGATGGACGAGCTCGTTGCGCGGTTCAACGAGACCTATCCCGACGTCAATGTGGAGTATTTCCGCTCCGGCACGACCGAGGTGATCAATCGCCTGCAGGCCGAGTTTACCGCCGGTGCGCCGCAGCCGGACGTGCTGCTGATCGCCGATACCGTGGTGATGAGCCAGCTCAAGGCTGATGAGCGCCTGATGGCTTATGCGGATGCGCCGATTGCGGGCACTGATGCCGCGCTGCACGATTCCGACATGACCTTCTTCTCGACGAAGCTGATCACCACTGGCTTCATGGTCAATACCGACAACGTGGCCGACCCCGTCACCTCCTGGGTGGATCTGGCGGATGAAGCCATTGCCGGGCGGCTGATGATGCCGAGCCCGCTCTATTCCGGCGCCGCCTTGATCCATGTCGGCACCGTGACCAATCTCGATGGTTTCGGCTGGGACTTCTACGAAGCGCTGGCTGACGGCGGTGCCGTGGCCGGGCGCGGCAATGGTGGCGTGCTCGATGCGGTCGCACGTGGTGAAATGGATTACGGCGTGATCGTCGATTTCATGCCGCTCAACGCGAAAGCTGATGGTTCGCCGGTCGATTTCATCTTCCCCGACGAGGGCGTGACCGCGGTTACCGAGCCGGTCGCCATCCTTTCCACCGCCAACAATGTCGAGGCCGCCCAGGCTTTCGTAGACTGGCAGCTCTCGGAGGACGGTCAGCGTTTCCATGTCGAACAGGGCTACCTGCCTCTGCGTGAGGGTATCACGCCCCCGGATGTGTTCCCGGCCATGGATGCGGTGAACGTCATCACGATCGACCCGGCCCTGCTGATGGAGCAGACCGAGGAGATCAAGCGCCGTTTCGCTGACCTGTTCGGCGGCTGATCCGAGGGATGTCGGTCGCGCAGCGGGATCATCCGGGCGCGCTCCGGCGCCGCTTTCCGGACATGGGGGCCGAGACGCTGATTCTGTCGGCGCTCGGCCTCTATGTCGTGGTGCTTTGTATCTGGCCGCTCGCCCGTCTGCTCGCCACCGTCTTCGCCGATGGTGCGGCGGAGGGCATTGCCTTCATCGCAGAGGTCTGGTCCGGGCGCGCAGCCCGTCGCGCGACCTGGAACACGCTGGAGGCGAGCTTTCTTGCCACCATCGTCTCTGTCCTGCTGGGCGCGGCGACGGCGCTCATTGTGGCGCTGACGGATCTGCGCTACAAGGTACTTCTCGTCTTTCTGCTGCTCCTGCCGCTTCTGATCCCCCCGCAAATCTCGGCTTTGGCCTGGCTCGCGATGATCGGCCCCCAGAGTCCGCTCTGGCTGATCCCCGGGCTGGAGGCGGTTCGTCCGGATCGTAATCCGTTGCTGGGGCGCGATGGGATCGTTCTGGTGATGGGGCTCGAACATGCGCCCATGGTCTTTCTCGCGGTGCGCGCCGCGCTGCGTTCGCTGCCTGCCGATCTGATTGATGCGGCGCGCGCTGCGGGCTCACGCCCAATGGGGGCATTGCTGCGGGTGATCCTGCCGCTGATGTTGCCTGCGATGACCGCCGGCGCGGCGCTCGCCTTCGTCTCTGCCATCGGCAATTTCGGTGTTCCGGCCTTGCTCGGCATACCGGGGCGCTATCCGATGCTCTCCACGCTGATCTATCAGCGGCTGTCGGGATTCGGCCCTGGCGCCCTGCCGGAAGTCGCTTCGCTTGCCCTTATTCTCGCCGGGATGGCGGTGATCGGCATCGCGGCCCAGACGCTGATCCTGCGCCGCCATGCTGCCGCCGTGGACCGGGTCGGGGCGACGCATGGCGGTTTCGCCCTCGGGCGCTGGTTCTGGCCAGTGACACTGGCCGTCTGGGCGCTGATGCTGCTGATCGCCGTGATGCCGCTGGTCTCGCTCGCCGCCTCGGCGCTGGTGCCGTCGGTGGGGATGCGCCTGACCTGGCAGACGCTGACCTTCGATAATCTGATCTATGTGGTGACGGGCCTCGGCAGCGCGCAGCGCGCCTTCGTCAACAGCCTCTTCCTTGCCGGTACTGCTGCGGTGATCACCGTCTGTGTCTGCGCGCCACTGGCCTGGCTGATGGTGGCGCGGCGTTCGCGCGTGGCGCAATGGTTGAACGTCGCGGCGGATGCGCCCTATGTCCTGCCGGGTATCGTTCTTTCGATTGCGGTGATTCTCGTGCTGCTGCCTCCTCTGCCGATTCTCGGGATCAGCCTCTACAATACCATCTGGATCCTGCTCTTCGCCTATCTTGCGCGTTTCCTCGCGCTCGCACTGCGCCCGGTCGTCGCCGCCATGGCGCAGATCGATCGGGCCGGCGAGGAAGCGGCGCAGATGGCTGGGGCGCGGCCCTTCCACCGTCTGCGAACGATCATTCTGCCGCTGCTCGCCCCGGCGCTCGGAGCGGGTGCGATCCTCGTCTTCCTCGGCGCATTCTCCGAGTTGACCGTCTCGGCGCTGCTTTGGTCGCGGGGATCGGAGACTGTCGGCGTCGTGATCTTCAGCCTGTATGACGAGGGGAATTCGACCGCTGCTGCTGCGGTATCGGTCTGGGTTCTCGCGATCATTCTCGGCCTTGCCCTCGCCGTCTCTACGCTGGGGCGGCGTCTGCCGGAAGGAGTTCTGCCATGGCGCATGTGAGCCTGCGCAACGTCACCCGCATCGCTGCCGGGCGGCGCATCGTCGATGACGTGTCGCTCGAGATCGCCGATGGCAGCTGTCAGGCGCTGCTCGGCCCTTCGGGTTGCGGCAAGACCACGCTTCTGCGCCTGCTCGCGGGGTTCGACGCCCTCGATGGCGGTGAGATCCGTTTTGATGACGATGTGGTCGCGCGCCCGGGGCGCCAGCTCGAACCGGAGGATCGGCGGGTCGGCATGGTGTTTCAATCCTATGCCCTGTGGCCGCATCTTGATGTGGCCGGCAATGTCGATTACGCCCTGCGTGTGCGCAAGGTCGCCCGGGCGGAGCGGCGCAGTCGCGTCGAGGAGGCGCTGGAGATCGTCGGCCTGCCCGGTTTCGCCGAACGCAAGGTGCAAGACCTGTCGGGCGGTCAGCGCCAGCGCGTGGCCCTCGCGCGCTGCCTCGCCATGCGCCCGCGTCTTGTTCTGCTCGACGAGCCGCTTGCCAATCTCGATGCACATCTGCGCGAGACCATGATCGACGCGTTCCGCGCCTTCCATGCAGCGAGCGGCGCGACGATGATCTATGTCACCCATGATCAGGCCGAGGCGATGGCGCTCGCCGACCGGATCGCGGTGATGGATCAGGGGCGCTTGCGGCAGGTGGATACGCCGGTACGGCTCTACGATGCTCCCTGCGATGCCATGGTTGCACGCTTCATCGGGCAGGGGCAACTCTTGCCCGTGGAGGTGCTGGCGCCGCCTGTCTCGGGGCAGGTGCGGGTGCGGCTCTACGGATACGAGACGGATCTGCGCTGTGAGGCCGGGCAGGGGGGAGGCACCGCGACGGCATGCCTGCGCCCGGATGCGATCGCCATCGCCGGGACGGGTGATGCGGGGATTGCAGCGCATATCCGCGACGTGCGCTTCGAAGGCGCTTCACAGCTCGTGCGGATCGCCCCGGTATCGGCACCGCAGACACCGCTCCTCCTGCGCACACGCGGGCCGGTGCCTGCTGTGGGGGCATTGGTGCATGTCACGGTCGATGATGGCTGGATCCTGCCACATGCTGCGCAGGAGGCACCCGAGACGGTCGCCTTCGAGCGGGCGCAGGCGGCGGAATAGCCAGGGCGGCGGCTCACAAACGGCGCAGCGCGACTTCCTCGATGCGATGGCTCTCGCCCTTGCGCAGGATCAGGCTCGCGCGCTGACGGGTGGGGAGCACGTTTTCATGCAGGTTGACGAGGTTGATCCGGCTCCACAATCCATCCGCTATGGCGACCGCCTCTGCCTCTTCGAGTTCGGCATATTTGTGGAAATAGGATTTCGGGTCGCGGAAGGCCGTGTGGCGCAGCCGCAGGAAGCGATCGATATACCAGCGATGCAGATCCGCCTCGTCGGCATCGAGGAAGATCGAGAAATCGAAGAAATCCGAGACGAACGGAATTGCCTTGCCGTCACGCGGCATGCGCGCAGGCTGGAGCACGTTGAGGCCTTCGACGATGAGGATGTCGGGCCGGTCGATCACGACGTCCTCGCCGGGCACGACATCATAGACCAGATGCGAGTAGAGCGGTGCCTTCACGGCGGCGCGTCCGGCCTTGATGGCGTTCAGGAAGCGCAGGAGCTTGCCGGTATCATAGCTCTCGGGAAAGCCCTTGCGTTCCATCAGCCCCTGGCGCTGCAACTCGGCATTGGGCAGAAGAAAACCGTCGGTCGTGAGCAGATCGACCTTGGGCGTATTCGGCCAGCGCGCCAGCAGCGCCTTGAGTACGCGCGCCGTGGTCGACTTGCCGACGGCGACGGAACCGGCGACGCCGATGATATAGGGGGATTTGCGCTCGTTCTCGGCCATGAGGAAGCGTTGCGTGGCGCGAAACAGCCCCTGCGTCGCCGCAACATAGAGCGAAAGCAGCCGCGAGAGCGGCAGATAGATCGCGATGACTTCTTCGAGCGAGATCGGATCATTGAGCGACTGCAGCTGCATGACCTCATCGCCCGACAGCGTCATCGGCTGATCGGCGCGCAACCCCGCCCATTCCTCGCGCGTGAAGGTGCGATAGGGCGAGAGGGCCGCGTCGTCACTGCGTTCGCCGATTTCCCGGGCCAGGTTGACGTTCATGGCGCTGTTTCCGTTCAGGCGGCCGGGCCGCGCGAGGCTTTCTCGGCGAGGCCCGATTGCGCCGTGCGCCGCTCAAGCTCCGCCATCACCGCATCGAGCGACACATTGCGTGCCGCCAGCAATGCCATCAGATGATAGAGCACATCGGCGCTTTCGGCGATCAGTGCTTTCGGATCATTCTCCACCGCCGCAATCACCGCTTCCACCGCCTCCTCGCCGAATTTCTTCGCCGCGCGGGCGGGATCGCCGGCGAGCCGGGCGGTGTAGGATTCCTCCGGCGAAGCCTCGGCGCGCGCAGCGACGATCGCGGCGAGATCGGCGAGGGTGAAACCGCTCACATTTGCCTCCTCAGGCATCCAGCCGCACCGGCAGGCCGGAATCGGCCATGGCGCGCTTGGCCTCGCCGATCGAATATTCGCCGAAATGGAATATCGAGGCGGCAAGGACTGCATTGGCGCCACCATCGCGCACGCCCTCGACCAGATGATCGAGCGTGCCGACGCCGCCCGAGGCGACGACCGGTACGGAGACGGAATCGCAGATCGTGCGCATCAATTCCAAATCGTAGCCGGATTTCGTGCCGTCGCGATCCATCGAGGTGATGAGCAGTTCACCGGCGCCGAGATCGGCGACCTCGCGGGCATAGGCGATGGCATCGATCCCGGTGGGGTTACGCCCGCCATGGGTGAAGATTTCCCAGCGCGGCGGCGCGCCTGGCGCAGAGACGCGCTTGGCGTCGATGGCGACGACGATGCATTGCACGCCGAATTTCTCGGCAGCGCGGCGCACGAAATCGCGGTCCTTGACCGCCGCCGTCATGATCGAGACCTTGTCGGCCCCCGCCAGCAGCAGCGCGCGGATATCCTCGATACTGCGCACCCCCCCGCCCACAGTAAGCGGCATGAAGCAGGCCGCAGCCGTGCGGCTGACCACATCGAGCAGGATGCCACGATCCTCGTGGCTGGCCGTGATATCGAGGAAGCACAACTCATCCGCACCGGCGGCGTCATAAGCAATGGCGCACTCCACCGGATCACCGGCATCGCGCAGATCCACGAATTGAACGCCCTTGACGACGCGACCGTCCTTGACGTCGAGGCAGGGAATCAGGCGGGTCTTCAGCATGGCCGCAAGGGTCCTTTTCGCAATGCGGTATCCCGGCAACATCCTTGCGCAACTTCCCGAGGGTGCGTCAAGGAACAATTCGCCAGACGGGATTGGGATTGCGGCGCGCAACCGCGTCCGCCGGCGGCCATCGGGGCAGCCGGCAGACGACGGGTCGGCCCGCCGGATCAGCGCCCCGTCTTGATCCGTGTCCAGGCGCGGGTGATCAGGCGCTGCGTGCGCGCATCGTGAGCCGTGGTGATCAAAAGGCCGTCCATGGTTTCGTCATCAGGGTAGATTCCCGGATCGTTGAGGATCGCCTCGTCGATCATCGGCTTGGCCGGCAGCACGCCGGACGCATAGGCGACGTAGTTGACATTTGCCGCCGCGATCTCGGGACGCAGCATGAAATCAATGAAGGCGTGGGCATTTTCGGAATTAGGCGCATCAGAGGGAACGGCGAAGGAATCGAACCACATCACTGCTCCCTCACGCGGCACGAAATAGGCGATATCGATTCCGGAGCCGGCTTCCTCTGCCCGGTCACGCGCCTGCAGGATGTCGCCGGAATAGCCCACCGCCACGCAGATATCGCCATTGGCGAGGGCGTTGATGTATTCCGAAGCGTGGAACCGGCGCACATATGCGCTCATCTGCGAGAGCAGTGCCGCAGCCTGTTCGATCTCGCCGGGATCGCGCGAATCGTGCGGCAGGCCGAGATAGTTGAGCGCGGAGGGGAACATGTCGTCGGCGGCATCGACGATATAGATCCCGCAATCGGACAGCTGCGCGGCGATCTCGGGATCGAAGACCAGCGACCAGGTATCGAGCGGCGCATCCTCGCCGAGGCGTTCGCGCACCATGTCGAGATTCACGCCGATTCCGGTGGTGCCCCACATGTAGATCACCGAATGCGCATTGCCGGGATCATAGATCGCGGTGCGCTCGGCGATTTCGGGCCAGACATTGTCGAGATTGGAAAGTTGCCCCTTGTCGAGCTCGGTCAGCGCGCCAGCCTGGATCAGCCGCTCGATATACGGGCCCGTCGGCACGACGATATCGTAACCGGAACGCCCGGCCAGCAGGCGGGTCTCGACGATCTCGTTGGTGTCGTAGGTATCATAGACGACGCGAATGCCCGTTTCTTCCGTGAAAGCTTCGAGCGTGGCGGGATCGACGTAATCCGACCAGTTATAGACGTTCACGACCGCATCCTGCGCCAGCGCGGTGTCGCTTGCGCTGATCGCGAGGGTCAGGGGCAGGGCAAGCGCCGTGCAGGCGACTGTTGTGGTGAGGAAGGTGCGCAGCATCGCGGGCCAGCTCCGGTGCTCTTAGGGGGGACGGGGTGATCTGCCATCCAGACGACAGGCGGGTGCAGGGTAGAAACTCATCCCCGCACCCGCAAGCACCATATCGCGTCGAGCGGCCCGAAACCGGGCTCAGCGGCAGACGCGACGACGATCGGTCACCCAACCGCGCCCGTCCCAGTAGCGCTCGGTGCGCACCGTGCAGGAATGGCTGCGGCTGCGGCGGTCATCGCGCCAGCGCCGGTCACCCCTGTCGTAGCGCTGGTGGTCGCGCCAGTGCGAACGCTGATCACGCCAGTGTGAGCGGTCATCGTAGCGCGGTGGTGGTGCGGATTTGCGGTGTGGCGCAGCTTTACGATGCGGCGCAGCCTTGCGATGCGGCACGACCGGGCGATGGGTGTACGGGGTCACCGGCAGGGTCTGGCGATGATCGTGGTGGCGTACGATCGGCGGCTGGCCCGTGCCGAAGGTGATCGAGAAATCCAGCGCCCTCGCATTGTCGGCGCCGAAAGTGAGCGCCGCGATAGCGATGGTGATGGCGGCGAAACCGAGCGTGATCTTGCGCATTGTCCTGTCTCCCGTGGCGCGGCACGCCAATGGCCGTGCCGGATCTGATGCCTCCCTTCTAGAGCGTCGCGACTGAACCGGCCCGACATGCTGCGTTCATCCGGCATTCAGGCGGATAAACCGGCCTGCGCGGCTGTGGCGCTGTCCGTACCTGCTTGCCGAAAGCTCCGGTGGCCACTACTTCCGGAATGCGCTTCGCGGGGCGGCGCCTTGAAACATGCGAGAGGAGCGGAATTTGTCCAGTCTGACGGATCGTATCGCGGCCATCCTTCCCGGAGCGGTCGTCGGTCGCAAACCCACAATTCCGGTGGTGCGGCTGAACGGGGCGATCGGCATATCGATCGGCCTGCGTCCGGGTCTGTCGCTGGCGAGCTTGGCGCCGTTGCTGGAGCGCGCTTTCAGCTATCCGCGTGCCTCTGCGGTGGCGATCGCGATCAACTCGCCCGGCGGCTCCCCGGTGCAATCGCAACTGATCCACACCCGCATCCGGGCACTGGCTGACGAGAAGAAGTTACCGGTCTACGCATTCTGCGAGGATGCCGCGGCGTCCGGCGGTTATATGATTGCCTGCGCCGCCGATGAAATCTTCGCCGATGCGTCCTCCATTGTCGGCTCGATCGGTGTGGTCTCTTCCGGCTTCGGTTTCCACGAACTGATCAGCCGCTATGGTATCGAGCGTCGGCTCTACACCACGGGTGAAGCCAAGGCGATCCTCGACCCGTTCCAGCCGGAGAAGGCGGAAGATGTCGCGCGGCTGCGCAAACTGCAGGAGCGCGTCTTCGACGCCTTCAGGCAACTGGTACGCGATCGCCGGGGCACCAAACTACCGCAGGATCTCGATCACGAGCTCTTCTCGGGCGCCTTCTGGGCAGGGGAGGATGCGAAAGCGCTCGGGCTGATCGACGAGATCGGCGATATGCGCAGCGTCCTGCGTGCGCGCTTCGGCGAGAAGCTGCGGCTGCGCCCGATCCAGGCGCAGCGTCCCGGCCTGATTTCGCAATTCATGCGCCAGCCCCCCGGCGCCGGCGAAATGCGCAGCATGATTGATCCGCGCGAGGCGCTCGCGACGCTCGAAGAGCGCGCCCTGTGGTCGCGGCTGGGCTTGTAGTGGCGAGGGGACGTTCGGGGGGCTGGCGCCGCCATGATGCAGGTCAATCTCCCCCGCACGGAGAGGGACGCGGGTGAGGGGCGGCGCCGATCATTCTGCGGGATCAATGGCGACTGCGCGCTTGATCACGCGCCGCGCTCTGTTCTGAAGCGCCCCTCACCCCCAACCCCTCTCCAACAGGCAGTGGGGAGTTCTGGCGAGCGCTTCATGGAGCGCGAATCAATGATCGGGAAGCTCAGCGGAACTCGACACTCACGACTTCGTAGGACTTGCCGCCTCCGGGGGTCACCACTTCGACGGTATCGCCGATCGATTTGCCGATCAGCGCCTTGCCGATCGGGGAACCGATGGAGACGCGACCGGAATGGACGTCGGCCTCGGGTTCGCCGACGATCTGATAGACCTTTTCTTCTTCGGTGTCCTCGTCGATAAGCTTCACCGTGGCGCCGAAGACGATGCGCTCGCCCGAAAGCTTGCCGATATCGATCACCTCGGCGCGCGCGATCAAGCTCTCGAGTTCCATGATGCGCCCCTCGTTATGGGACTGCGCTTCCTTGGCGGCGTGATACTCGGCATTCTCCGAGAGGTCGCCGTGCGAGCGCGCTTCAGCGATCGCCTCGACGATGCGCTTGCGCTCGACCTGCTGGCGATGCTTCAGCTCTTCCTCGAGCTTCTGGAAACCGGGGGCCGTGATCGGAACCTTATCCATCTTATTCTCTTCAAAGCCGAATTGAAGCGCGGAGCCTCCTTCCGGACGCTCCGCGCCTCATCTGATTCATCTCTGGGTCTGCCGCAAGGCAGGCCCGCTCTCGCGGTGTCAGGCGAAATATTCCTGCAAGGACCGCACCTGCAGATCGCCGCCCATATAGGCCGTGATGCCTTCAACCGCAGCAATCGCTCCTGCCAGAGTGGTGTAGTATGGCACCTTATGCAAGAGGGCTGCGCGGCGAAGCGAGCGGGAATCGGAAAGCGAGCTCGCACCCTCGCTGGTGTTGAGCACCAGATGTACATCGCCGTTCTTGATCGCATCGACGACGTGCGGGCGCCCCTCGAGGACCTTGTTGATGCGCTGTGACACGACGCCCTCCGCTTCGAGGAAGCGCTGCGTGCCGTCAGTGGCCAGAATGGTGAAGCCGTGCCCCGCCAAGGCGCGCACGGCCGGCAGGATGCGCGCCTTGTCCGCATCCTTCACCGACACGAAGGCAACGCCAGCGCGCGGCAGCGTGACACCGGCACCCAGCTGGCTCTTCAGAAAGGCCGTGCCGAAGGAGGAATCGAGCCCGATCACCTCGCCGGTGGAGCGCATTTCCGGCCCGAGCAGCACGTCGACCCCCGGGAAGCGTGCGAAGGGGAAAACGGCTTCCTTCACAGCGATATGGTCGAATTTCTTCTCCCGGAGTGCGAAGCTCTCCAGCGTCTCGCCCGCCATCACCCGCGCGGCGATCTTGGCGATCGGCTCGCCGATGACCTTGGCGACGAAGGGCACCGTGCGCGAGGCGCGCGGGTTGACTTCGAGCACGTAGATGTCGTCGCCCTTGAGCGCGTATTGCACATTCATCAGGCCGCCGACATCCAGCGCCAGCGCCATGGCCTTCGTCTGGCGTTCGAGCTCGGCGCGGATCTCCGGGGACAGCGTATGCGCCGGCAGCGAGCAGGCAGAATCTCCGGAATGGATTCCCGCTTCCTCGATATGCTCCATGATCCCGGCGATGAACACATCCTTGCCGTCGGCGAGGCAATCGACATCCACCTCGACGGCATCAGAGAGATAGCGGTCGAAGAGCAGGGGATTACGACCCAGAACCGTGTTGATCTGGCCGGTCTTGTCGTTGGGGTAGCGCGCCTTCACATCCGAGGGGATCAGGCTCGGCAGGACGCCCAGCAGATAATCCTCGAATTGCGATTCATCATGGATGATCGCCATGGCGCGTCCGCCCAGCACATAGGAGGGGCGCACGACCAGCGGCAGGCCGAGCTCGCCGGCGATGAGGCGGGCCTGCTCGACGGAATAGGCGATGCCGTTCTGCGGCTGCTTCAGACCCAGCTTGTCGAGCAGGCGCTTGAAGCGGTCACGGTCTTCCGCAAGGTCGATCGCGTCGGGCGAGGTGCCGAGAATCGGAACCTGCGCCTCTTCCAGGGCGCGCGCGAGCTTCAGGGGTGTCTGTCCGCCGAACTGGACGATGACCCCGTGTAGCGTTCCTTTCGAGCGCTCCAGAGCGATGATTTCCAGCACGTCTTCCGCCGTCAGCGGCTCGAAATAAAGGCGATCCGAGGTGTCGTAGTCAGTCGAGACCGTCTCGGGATTGCAGTTGATCATGATGGTCTCGAAGCCGGCATCACCCAGCGCGAAACAGGCGTGGCAGCAGCAATAGTCGAATTCGATACCCTGGCCGATACGGTTCGGCCCGCCACCGAGGATGATGACCTTCTTGCGGTCACTCGGCAGAGCCTCGTCCGCCGGTGCGCCGGCAAACAGGTTCTCGTAGCTCGAATACATATAGGCTGTCGGCGAGGCGAATTCGGCCGCGCAGGTATCGATGCGCTTGAAGACCGGGTGCACGCCCAGACTGCAGCGTACCGTCTTGACCTGCGCTTCGGACTTGCCGGCGAGCACGCCGAGCCGGTCATCGGAAAAGCCCAACGCCTTGAGCCGGCGCAGCAGGGTGGCGCTCTGTGGCAGGCCGAAGCGGCGGACCTTTTCTTCCATGTCGACGATGGCGCGGATCTGCTCCAGGAACCAATGGTCGATCTGGCAGGAGGCGTGGATATCCTCGTTCGAGGTGCCCAGCCGCATCGCCTGCGCCACCTTGAGCAGGCGATCCGGCGTCGGGCGCCCGAGCGCCGCCTTGATGGCATTGCGATCATCGCCCTTGCCGAGACCCTCGATCTCGATCTCGTCCAGCCCGGTCAGGCCGGTCTCAAGCGAGCGCAGTGCCTTCTGCAGGCTCTCGGGGAAGGAGCGCCCGATCGCCATCGCCTCTCCGACCGATTTCATCGAGGTGGTGAGCGTCGGCTCCGCGCCGGGGAATTTCTCGAAGGCGAAACGCGGGATCTTGGTGACGACGTAATCGATCGTCGGCTCGAAGGAGGCCGGTGTGGCGCCGCCGGTGATGTCGTTGGCGATTTCGTCCAGCGTATAGCCCACTGCGAGCTTGGCGGCGACCTTGGCGATGGGGAAGCCCGTCGCCTTCGATGCCAGAGCCGAGGAACGCGAGACGCGCGGGTTCATCTCGATCACGACCATGCGGCCCGTCTCGGGATTGATCGCGAACTGCACGTTCGAGCCGCCGGTCTCCACCCCGATCTCGCGCAGGACCGCGATCGAGGCGTCGCGCATGATCTGGTATTCCTTGTCGGTCAGCGTCAGTGCCGGCGCGACGGTGATGGAATCGCCGGTATGAACGCCCATCGGATCGATATTCTCGATGGAGCAGATGATGATGCAGTTATCCGCCTTGTCGCGGACGACCTCCATCTCGAACTCCTTCCAGCCGAGCACGCTCTCCTCGATCAGCACCTCGCCGGTAGGGGAGGCGTCGAGGCCGCGCTCGACGATGTCAAGAAACTCCTCGCGGTTATAGGCGATGCCGCCGCCGGTGCCGCCCAGCGTGAAGGAGGGGCGGATGATCGCCGGCAGGCCGATTTCGGCCAGTGCCATCAGCGCCTCGCCGAGCGCATATTCCTGGCAGCGCTTGCGCCGCTCGCTTGCGCCGGCAGCCCATTTCGCCTCGAATTCCGTCTTGAGCTTCGCCTTCTCGCCCTCCGTCACGTCCATCCCGGCAATCCGGCTGATCTCTTCCTGGTACTGCGCCTTGTGCTTGCGCTTGAGATCGGAGGCGTTGGCGAGCCGCGAGGCCGGGGATTCGAGCCCGATCCGCGTCATGGCTTCGCGGAAGAGCTGGCGGTCTTCCGCCATGTCGATGGCTTCCGCCGTGGCGCCGATCATCTCGACACCGTATTTTTCGAGCACCCCCATCGCCTGCAGCGACAGCGCGCAGTTGAGCGCCGTCTGGCCACCCATGGTGGGCAGGATCGCATCGGGGCGCTCCTTCTCGATGATCTTGGCGACGATCTCGGGCGTGATCGGCTCGACATAGGTTGCATCGGCCATTTCCGGATCGGTCATGATCGTGGCCGGGTTCGAATTGACCAGGATGATTCGGTACCCCTCCTCGCGCAAGGCCTTGCAGGCCTGGGTGCCCGAGTAATCGAATTCGCAGGCCTGGCCGATGATGATGGGGCCTGCGCCGACAATCAGGATGGAGGAGATATCCGTGCGTTTGGGCATGATCGATCCGTCAAGATGCGGGAGACGTTCGCATAAAAAAGAGGCCGCGCGCCGAGTGAGAGACGCCGCCTCATGCTCCGTCGCCCGGCGAGCGTTGCACGCGGGTCGTGATGGTGCAGGGCTATAGACGGAAATTTTCGTGAAGGGAAGGTGTCCGTGTGGCTTTGCGCCCCGCGATTCGCGCTTTTGTGCACATAATCTGCGGCGAACCGTTGCGTTGCGCGCCGCACCATCTACTCTTTCGCTGATGGCAATGCGGTGCAAGACTATCCGCAACGGCTGTCGCGCGGCATTCCCGGTACCGCCTGCGCGATCCCGGTCATGGCAGAGCGCGCGCAGTGTTCCTATGTGATGAAAGTCGAGGATGAGCAGGAGGGGTGACAAAGATGGCCAATATACGCTGGACGGTGGTGACGGGTGCCTCGGGTGGAATCGGCGCGGAGATGGCGCGCGTCTTCTCGGGGATCGGGCATAATCTCGTCCTCGTTGCCCGCCGGCGTGATCGGCTCGAAGCGCTCGCCGAAGAATTGCGCAAGCGCGACGGCGGCCTCGTCGAGGTGATCGAGGCGGATCTGGCCGATCCCGAGGCGCCCCAGGCGCTGTTCGATGCGATTGCCGCAAAGGAAATCACGGTCCACACACTGGTCAACAATGCGGGCTTCGGCCTCGGTGGCGATTTCGTCGACCGCCCGATCGCGGAACACGTCAATCTGATCGACGTGAATATCGGCGGGCTGACGCGCCTGTGCCACCTGTTCCTGCCCGGCATGCTGGAGCGCAGGCAGGGCGGCATCATCAATGTCGCCTCGCTCGCCTCCTTTCTGGCCGGTCCGCACATGGCCTCCTATTATGCGAGCAAGGCCTATGTGCTTTCTCTCTCCGAAGCGCTCTACGAGGAAGCGCGCCCGCACGGCGTCATGGTGACGGCCCTGTGCCCGGGCGCCACCGAGAGCGGCTTCGGCGAGCGTGCGGGTATCCTCGACACGAAGCTCTTTGCCGGTCGCAAGATGAGCGCCGAGGCTGTCGCGCGGATCGGCGTCGAAGGGTATCGCGCCGGTCATGCCATCGTGGTACCGGGGGCGATGAACCGGATCACGGCCCAGTTCAGCCGCCTGATGCCGCGCTTCATCTCGCGCCGTGTCGCGGCGTCGGTCAATCAGAAGAAGTAGGATGCTTCGCCCGCAGTATCAGTCACGCGGGTGCGGCTTTGCCCAATCGCGTTTTTACCGGATCCGCGCCACCTGCAGATGGTCAAGCTTCGGCCTCCGTGACATCACGGAGGTGACATGCCGGCTTCATCCCCGATGATGGGCCGTGGGGATCGGTCCGGGAGGGTGGCTTGAGCGAAGAGACAATTGGCAATGCGCCGACGATCATAGCCGTGGCGCCCAATGGCGGGCGGCGCACCCAGGCCGATCATCCGGCCCTGCCGGTGACCGCTGCGGAGACCGCGCGCACGGCGGCGGCTTGCCGGGAGGCCGGTGCGGCGATGCTCCACATCCATGTGCGCCGGCCCGATCAGCGCCATAGCCTCGATGTCGATCTCTACCGCGATGCCGTCGCCGCAACCCGTGATGCCGTGGGGCCCGAGATGGTGATCCAGGCTACGACCGAATCCGTCGGCCTCTACGGGCCCGACGCGCAGATGGCGATGGTGCGCGAACTCAGGCCCGAGGCGATCTCGATGGCATTGCGCGAACTCGCACCGGATGACGATCACAAGGCACGCTTTGCCGATTTCACCGGATGGCTGCGGCGTGAGAACATCGCCGGGCAGATCATTCTGTATGATCGCGACGATACGGCGCGCGCCCGCGCCTGGGCGCGGGAAGGCGTGTTCGATCCCGCGCAAATGTCGGTGATCTTCGTGACCGGCAAATACACGCCGCCGACCACGGCGATGCCGATCGACCTCTTGCCGCTGTTCAATGATTGCGCGGAGATCTTCCGGGACTGGATGTTGTGCTCCTTCGGGCCGAACGAAACCGCTTGCGTCACCCTCGGGGCGCTGCTGGGCGGGCATTGTCGCGTCGGTTTCGAGAACAATCTCGATCTGCCCGACGGTGGTCGTGCGCCCGACAACGCCGCCATCGTCGATGCGACGGCGAGGGCGCTGGGCAGCGTAGGCCTGAAAGTCGCCGCACCGGCACAGTTGCGCGCGCGCTGGGGGCTGTGAGACCCGCCTCGCGGCTCAGGTCGTGAGCCAGGCCGCAAGCGCCCGGTTGACCGCCTCAGGGCGTTCCATCGTCGCGAGATGCCCACAATCAGGGATGATGCCGAGTGTCGCCTGCGGCAGGGCTTCGGCCATTTCCTGCGAGAGTGCCGGCGGCGTCAGCACATCCTCGTCGCCGACGATGACGAGCGCCGGGATCTTCATCTCGGGAAGCCGTGCCCGATGATCGCGACGGCCCATGATCGCGCGTTCCTGCCGGATGAAGGCCTCGGGGCCGATATTGCTCGCCATCGCGGCAATCCTTGCCTGCAGCGCGGTATCCTGCCCGCGCGCCTGCGCCACGAACTTGCGCGACAACGTCCGGCAAACCTCGTCGAACCGCCCGGCCTCGGTAAGGGCGATCAGGCGCTTGCGATCCTCGCTCGCCTCCGGCGCATCGGCGCGGGCATTGGTGTCGAGCAGCGCGATCCCGCTGGTCCGCTCCGGCGCCTGCGCCTGCACTTCGAGGGCGATATAGCCGCCCATGGAGAGACCGATCAGGGTGAGCTCATCGTCGGGATACGCCTCCAGCAGGCGACGCGCCATCGCTGCGATCGTATCGTCTCTGGTTGTGTCCGCGATTGCGACCCGATGTGTCTCGCGCGCCATCGCGATCTGATCGGCAAACAGATCGGCGTCGCAAATCAGCCCGGGAATGAAAATTATCGTCGCCATGAGCCGGCCTTTCTCGTGCAAATGATTGACAAACAGGGCGTTCGCCATATGGTCCACGCGCACGACTTGTTCAGGCTGAGCCTGAAAACGAATTACGCATCCCTTCGTCTTAGTCGTGCCGGATGGATGCGGCAATGCAGCTCCAGACGCTGCGGAACGGTTTCTACACTCCATGTCTTTTGACGAACTCGGTCTGAGTGACAAGGTTCTCCAGGCGGTTACCGCTTCCGGTTACACGCAGCCGACGCCGATTCAGGAACAGGCGATCCCGCATATTTTGGGTCGACGCGACGTGCTCGGTATTGCGCAAACCGGTACAGGCAAGACGGCGGCTTTCACGTTGCCGATGCTGACCATGCTGGAAAACGGTCGCGCCCGTGCCCGCATGCCGCGCACGCTCATTCTTGAACCGACGCGCGAACTCGCGGCGCAGGTTCAGGAGAATTTCGAGCGCTACGGCGGCAACCAGAAGCTATCCGTGGCGCTTCTGATCGGCGGCGTGTCCTTCGGTGACCAGGATGTCAAGATCACCCGCGGCGTCGACGTGCTGATCGCCACGCCGGGGCGCCTTCTCGACCATTTCGAGCGCGGCAAACTGCTCCTTACCGGTGTCGAACTGCTCGTCATCGACGAGGCGGACCGGATGCTGGATATGGGCTTCATTCCCGATATCGAACGTATCGTGAAGCTGACCCCCTTCACCCGGCAGACGCTTTTCTTCTCGGCGACGATGCCGCCGGAAATTCAGCGCCTTTCGGATGCGTTCCTGTCGAATCCGGTTCAGATCGAAGTCTCGAAGCCGGCCTCGGCGGCGACGACGATCACCCAGCGGCTTGTCGCGACGCGCAACGAAGCCGCGACGAAGCGTGCGGTTCTGCGCGATCTGATTCGCGAAGCGGACGCGATCGATAACGGCATCATCTTCTGCAATCGCAAGCGCGATGTCGCGACGCTGCATCGCTCGCTGCAACGGCACAAGTTCAACGCCGTCGCACTGCACGGGGATATGGATCAGCGCTCGCGCATGATTGCGCTCGACGCTTTCCGCAAGGGTGAAGCGACCCTGCTCGTCGCAAGTGATGTCGCTGCGCGCGGGCTCGACATCCCCGCCGTCAGCCATGTCTTCAACTACGATATTCCCCACCACGCCGAAGATTACGTCCACCGCATCGGTCGTACCGGTCGTGCGGGCCGCGCCGGTGCGGCCTTCACGCTGGTCACGCCGGGTGACGAGAAATCGCTGTCTGCGATCGAAAAGCTGATCGGTGGCGCCGTCGTCTGGTACGGTGATGATCTGGCGACGTTGAAGGCCGGCGGTGGTCGTGGAGCACCGGCTTCCGACGCGGACGAACAGGCTTCCTCCCAGCGTTCGCGGCGTGGCGGCAAGCGCAAGCAGGCCGCAGCGCGCGGTGATGACGAGGATACGGGGCGCTCCGGTCGGCGGGTCAGGGCAACGCGGAAGGCGGCGCCGCCTGAACAGCCGGTCGACGATGCCGGGGCGTCTGGTGAATCGCAAGAGGCGCCGCAGAAGCGGACGGTTCGCGACGAAGCTTCCGTCGCAGGTGATTCGCGCGGCAATGAATCCGGTAAGGCAAAGACCCGCAAAGCGCCCGTTAACCCGGAGGCGTCACGAATTGATGGCGAGCGCACGAAGACGCGCAAGTCCTCTCGCTCGCGTCGTGACGAGGAGGCAGATGCCTTGTCGGAGACGGGCTTCGGCGATCATGTCCCCGCCTTCCTGCTACGCCCGGCGCGACCCAAGTCCAAGAAATAAATCGGCGATTGTGTGTTGTTAAGGGTTTATTGAACCGATTGCGCAGATACTGTCGTTAATGGCTGTTTCCAGGCTCGTGAAGAGAGCAGGGACGGGTGAAGGGGCAGAACGGTCGTGTCACGCAATCAAGCCGGATCAGATGTCGAGAGGACGTTCACGATTTCCCAGCGTGCGCTGGAACTGATGAAATCGTACGGTTCTTCCGCGACCCCGCGTTCCTACGAGGTCTGGTACACCTATGTGGCCGGGCACAAGCCGGCCTTGAATGACGCCGTCAAGCGGATCGCGGCGGAAAACGGCAAGATTGATGAAGGCGATATCGACGCGCTTCACACCGAGTATATCTCATCCGACCGTTTCACCGAAGAGGCCGAAAAGACCGGCGCCGTCGTCATTTCCGAGATCGACCAGGTCATGGAAATGCTCGACATGGCTCTCGGCTCGACACAGAAATACGGCGAATCGCTTGATGCCTTCGCCGCAGATCTCAACAGCGGTGTCGATCGCAGCCGCGTGCGCGAGATCGTCTCATCTCTCGTCCTCGCCACCAAGGATGTGCGCGCCACCAACACAACGCTGGAAGCGCGCCTGCGTGAGACGCGCGGTGAGATCGACACCCTGCGCGAGACGCTCGAAGCAGTGCGCATGGAATCGCTCACCGATCCGCTGACGGGAATCGCCAACCGCAAGCATTTCGAGGAAATGCTGGTGAAGTCGCTGGACCAGGCGTTGGTCGAGCGCTCGCCGCTTGCTCTGGTCGTCATCGATATCGACCATTTCAAGCGCTTCAACGATACCTATGGCCATCTCACAGGCGATCAGGTGCTGCGTCTCGTCGGCATGACCATGCGTGAGCAGGTCAAGAGCAAGGCGACGCTGGCCCGCTTCGGCGGCGAGGAATTCGGTATCATTCTCCCGGATACGACGCTGGAGACCGCGCGCGCGACGGCGGAGCGTGTGCGCACATCCGTGATGAGCCGCGAACTGATCAAGCGCTCGACCGGCGAGTCATTGGGCAAGGTGACGATTTCCGTCGGCGTCTCGGCAATGCGCAAGGGCGACACCGCTGTCTCGCTGCTCGAGCGCGCCGATCAGTGCATGTTCTTCGCCAAGCGCAACGGGCGCAACCGCACCATCGCGGATGCCGATAGCGAATTCCAGAAGGCGCACGGCGAGGGAATGACCGAAGTCGCCTGATCGAATTCCTGTCGCACCGAAGCCCGTGGACCGGTCTGACCTCGTCGGATCGGCTTTTCACGCGGACGGCGACCTCGCCCGGCGCAGCATTCGCATCAGCGCCTTGCGCGCATATCATCCGGGTCATGCCCTGATTTGCCACGGGCCTTTCGCGCGGCTTGACGCAGCGCAAAGGCATGCGCGCGCTGCGCCCATTGCGCCATGATCTCAGGGTCTTCCAGTGCGGCAAGCGGTGCGCTCCAGTAGCCCATGGCCACATCGCGATCGCGCTTGCGATAATGAAACTGTTCGCAACCGGCTTCACGAAAGGCCGGCGCATCTGAATCATCCGCCTTGAGATAGAGAACGCCATCGGCCTCGAGGGCGAACATCAGGCCATCGCTGAATATGCCCTGACCGCCGAACATCCGCCGCAACCAAACCGGCCCAAAGGCGCTCATCGCTTCCCTGATCGCATCCGCATCCACGATCGTGTCGCCTTGCGCTGATGGTCCTGCAGATCAGCGTGCCGGGCTGTCGGCCTCCGCCACCGGTTCGACCTTCGCCGGTGTGATCGCGACCGATTCACCGCAGCCGCAGGCCGATGTCTGGTTGGGATTGTTGAAGACGAATTGCGAGGCGAGTTTCGTCACCTGGAAATCCATCTCGGTTCCCAGCAGGAACAGCACCGCTTTCGGATCGACGAAGACCTTTACGCCCTTGTCCTCGACGACATCGTCTCCCGGCGTCGCGGTCTCGGCATATTCCATCGTATAGGCCATGCCCGCACAGCCTGCGTTGCGCACGCCCACACGCACGCCCTCGAGGGGCCTGTCCGCATTCGCGATGATCTCCTTGACGCGATCCGCGGCCGCATCCGTCAGGGAAATGACTTTCAATCCACCAAACATCTTTTTCCTCTCCACCCACGGGTAGAAGGCCCGGGCCAGTGAGTTGCCTGTTTCCAACATAGTAAGATCGGCCGCCCGCGTCGAGGGTCGTTTCCGTCATCGCGGCTTTTCGCAATGCAATCGTTGCGATTCCTTCCTTGCCAGCGAGCCGGGGAGGGGGCTATCTAGCGCCCTCATCGCGCAAGAAACGGCGAAGTGTACACGCCATGTCGGATCCCATCATCCTGATACCTGCCCGCATGGCGGCCTCGCGGCTGCCGGGCAAGCCGCTTGCGGATATCGCGGGGGAGCCCATGATCGTGCATGTCTGGCGCCGCGCCATCGAGGCCGGTATCGGTCCGGTCGCGGTGGCGACGGATGCGCCAGAGATTGCGCAGGCGGTCGAGGCGGCGGGCGGCGTCGCGGTGATGACGCGTGGCGATCACGCTTCGGGCTCGGATCGGATTTTCGAGGCCCTCGAAGCACTCGATCCGCAGGGGCGCCATGACGTGGTGGTGAACGTGCAGGGCGATTTTCCCACCATCGATCCGCGCGCCATCGCCGCCGCAATCCTGCCGCTGGCTGACCCCGCCGTTGCGCTCGCCACGCTCGCCTGCCCGATCAGCGACGAGGACGAGGCGAATGATCCCAATATCGTCAAGGTGGTCGGCTCCCCCATTTCCGCAGGGCGACTGCGCGCACTCTATTTCACCCGCGCCCGTACGCCCTGGGGAGAGGGGCCGCTTTATCATCACATCGGGCTCTACGCCTTTCGCCGGCGCGCGCTGGAGCGCTTCATCGGCCTTGCGCCGTCGGCTCTGGAGACCCGTGAGAAACTCGAGCAGTTGCGTGCGCTGGAAGATGGTATGCGCATCGACGTGACCCTCGTCGACGACGCGCCCTTCGGCGTCGACACGCCCGAATCCCTGGCGCGCGCCCGCGCCGTTCTCGGAGACCGTTCATGAGCAAGACCATCGCCTTTCAGGGCGAGCGCGGCGCGAATTCGAATATCGCCTGCCTCGACGTGCATCCGGACTGGACCCCATTACCGTGCCCGACCTTCGAGGATGCCTTTGCCGCCTTGAAGGACGGTCAGGCGCAGCTTGCGATGATCCCGATCGAGAATTCGGTGGCGGGTCGTGTCGCCGATATCCACCATCTGCTTCCGGAATCCGGGCTTCACATCATCGGTGAATATTTCCTGCCCGTACGCCATCAGCTGATGGCGGTGAAGGGGGCGACGCTCGCCACGATCCGTTCAGTACAAAGCCACGTCCAGGCGCTCGGCCAGTGCCGGCGTACCCTGCGCAAGCTCAACCTCGTCCCCGTCGTCGGTGCCGACACCGCGGGCTCCGCGCGGCAGATCGCGGAGCTGGGTGACCCGACCCGCGCGGCCATCGCGCCGAAGCTGGCCGCCGAGGTCTACGGTCTCGAAATCCTCGCCGCCGATATCGAGGACGAGGCGCATAACACCACCCGCTTCATCATCCTCTCCAAGGATCCGCTGGAGATCGCCGCCGGCACGGCGGATTGCGTGACGAGCTTCGTCTTCCGCGTGCGCAACATCCCCGCCGCGCTCTACAAGGCGATGGGCGG
>NZ_DATGCW010000195.1:0-5054 GCF_035311605.1 Saliniramus sp. | reverse complement strand
ACGTTGACGATCGAGCCGCGCGCCCGTTCGAGCTCGGCGCTCAAGCCTTTGGCGAGCAGGATCGTGGCGAAGAAATTCACCTGGTAGACGTGCAACCAGTCCTCGAACGGCGTGTTCAGCACGTTCAGCCGTCCGCCATCGGGCGCCTTCGGCGAAATGCCCGCATTGTTGACCAGGGCATGAAGCTTGCTGCCCTCGACTTCGAGACGCTGCTTCACGTCGTCGATGGCGCGCAACGTATCGCGGGAATCGGAAAGATCGACCTGGAGATGGTCCTCCGGGCCCATTTCCCAGGGGCAGTTTTCCGGGAAGGCATGGCGCGAAGCGGTAATCACACGCCAGCCGGCAGCCGAGAAGCGCTTCACCGTGGCATGGCCGATGCCGCGGCTGGCGCCGGTCAGCAGCATCACCCGGCGGGGTGCTTTGGTATTCGAGGCGTTGGACACGTGCATCGCTCCCAGGAACAGACGAAGGCGACTTTAGGCGATTTCAAGCCCCGGCGCATCGGCGAAAGCGCGCAGGGCAGCCCTTCCTTCACGGATATAGGCGCGTGCGTTCCCAGCCGCCATCTTCCGTGCGTGAGAAAACGACGCGATCATGCAGGCGAAACGGCTTGTCCATCCAGAACTCGAGGCTTTGGGGCACGATCCGGAAACCGGTCCAGTGGGGCGGGCGCGGTACCTCGCCGATGGCATATTTCGCGGCGTTCTTCGCCACCGCCTTCTCCAGCGCGAAGCGGCTCTCCAACGGACGCGACTGCTGGCTGGCCCAGGCGCCAATGCGGCTGTCGCGTGGACGCGAGGCGAAATAGGCATCGGCCTCCTCATCCGGGACCTGCTCCACCCGACCGCGCACGCGCACCTGACGGCGCAGGCTCTTCCAGTGGAAGCACAGGGCCGCCTGCATGTTGATGGCGAGCTCGTTGCCCTTGTTGGATTCGGTATTGGTATAGAAGACGAAGCCGTCCTCGTCGAAACCCTTCAACAGCACCATGCGCACATTGGGCATACCTTTGGAATCGGCAGTGGCCAGCGCCATCGCGTTGGGATCATTGGGCTCACTCGTCTTCGCCTCCTCCAGCCATTCGGTGAACAGCGTGAACGGAGCGGATGCTTCGGTGAAGTCACCGGTTGTTAAACTTTTCAATGTCTTAATCCCCGGTATTGCAGCATGTCGCGAAACGGGAGACGAAACATGATGCGCGAATCGGCGCACAAGGGATCGGCCCCGACCCGCAGCCTTCTATATAGGGCTTCCCCGCCCCTGCGCGAAGGCGCGATCATGACGCGTCGCGATGGGCGCTCCACCGCAGGTGCGGTACGGCGCGCCCTGCTGGCCGGGATTCTGTGCATCCCCCTCGCCGCCTGCAGCTTCAGCATGCCGCTTTCCCCCTTCGGCGCCGCACCGGACCCGATCACAACGGGCTCGATCGGCCCGGTTTCGCCGCTGGCCGATGCGCATGATCATGAAGATTGGCGCCGCGCGCGGGCCGCACTGGCCGTCGCCCTCGATCCACAGGGACCGGGAACCCGAGTCGGCTGGGAGAATCCTGAGACGGGGAATGCCGGCGCCTTCGAATCGACATCGAACGCCTATGTGCGCGATGACCGGGTCTGTCGGGATTTTGCGGCGGATCTGTCCTTCGCGGAAAAGCCGCGACGCACCGGCAACGGCATTGCCTGTCGCATGTCGGAGGCGGATTGGCGCATCGACGGCTTTTCCATGCAAAGCGATGCACCGGACGGGCGCTAGGTCATGCCGACGGGATGCCACGCTCCGGCACGGGGAGTTGCGTAACGGCAACACCTATCCCATATCCGGATCGTAGCCGGTCCGGGCGCCCCTCAGGGCTTCCGGGCCCTCCAGTTTCACGCAATCCATGCGCGGCAGGATCCAAACATGCGCGACCCTTACGACATCCTCGGCGTGTCCCGATCGGCGAGCGAGGCGGAGATCAAATCCGCCTTCCGCAAGCTCGCGAAGAAATGGCATCCGGATCAGAACAAGGACGCCAAGGCGGCTTCGCGCTTCGCCGAGATCAATTCCGCCTATGAATTGCTGGGCGATGCGGAAAAGCGCGGCCAGTTTGATCGCGGGGAGATCGACGCGGAGGGCAAACCGCGCTTCACCGGTTTCGGCGCCGGCGGCGGCCGTCGCTACGAGGGCTTCGAAGGCTTCGATTTCGATCCCGCAGCGGCGGCGCGCGGGCGCGGCGGCGCCTGGCGCAGCGGTCCCGGAGCGGGTGGCGGTGGCGGTGGCGGTGGCGGCGCGGAGGATATCTTCTCGCAGCTTTTCGGCGATGCCTTCCGCCAGGCAGGACGCGGCCCCAACCCCTTCCAGCAGGCCGGTCAGACGGGTGCGCGGGGCGGCGCGGCGGGTAGGGGCGCGGCAAAAGGTGCGGATATCAACGCGTCCCTCAGCGTCAGCCTCGAAGACATAGCCGCCAACGCGAAGAAGCGCATCCTGCTGCCCAATGATCGCGAGGTGGAAGTCAACCTGCCCAAAGGCGTCAGCGACGGGCAGATCATCCGCCTGCGCGGCCTCGGTGGCGAGAGCCCGATCGGCGAACCGGGCGATGTGCTCCTGCGCATCGATATCGTGCCGCATGAGAAATTCACGGTCGAGGGCGACAATCTGCGCCATCGCCTGCCGGTGCCGCTCGAAGACGCGATCCTCGGTGCGACGCTGCGGGTACCGACGCTCACCGGCGCGGTAGAAATGAAGATTCCGCCCATGTCGAGCTCTGGGCGCACCTTCCGCATGCGCGGCAAGGGCCTGCCCGGCAAGAAGCAGACCGGGGACCTCCTGGTGACGCTGGAGATCAGACTTCCGGAAGAGGCCGACGAGGCGCTCACCGAATTCGCCCGTCGGCGCCGGGCGGCGAAGGCGGCCTGAGCTGGCCCGGCAATCCGGCCGTGCCGGGAATGGCGATGCCCGTCTCGACGGGACCGGCCCGTTTCGTGCATAGATCACGTTGCTGTCTCGCGCGAATGGTACCGGGCGCGAAACATGCAGGGCAGCGCCACGCCCTGCCTCATATCAGGCCAGGGCCATAGCTGGAGTGTCTTCCATGAGTCGCCACGCCACACCGCCGATCCTCGACGGCCACAACGATCTTCTGCTGAAGCTCTATCGTGGGGAGGTCAGCGTCGAAGCGGTCCTGCGTGGCCACGGTGACGGCCATATCGACCTGCCTCGCGCCCGCAGTGGCGGCTTCGCCGGCGGTTTCTTTGCCGTCTACGTGCCCAGCCCCGGCAGTGCCGAGGACGCGGATGCGATGATGCGCCAGAGCCGTTACGACATCGCCCTTCCGCCACGCATCCCCTTCGAGGAAGCAATCAAGGTCGCGCTCGGCGAAATCGCCTGGCTCTGCCGGCTCGAAGCTGCGGGCGCGGTCACGATCTGCCATAATGCCGCCCAGCTGCGCACAGTGATCGAATCGGATCGCATGGCCGCCATCCTTCATATGGAGGGCGCCGAGGCGATCGATCCGGATTTCTACGCCCTCGAGACCCTCCACGCCGCAGGCTTGCGTTCGCTCGGCCCGGTCTGGAGCCGCCCTACAATCTATGGACACGGTGTGCCTTTCCGGTTTCCCTCCACCGGCGATACCGGCGGCGGGCTCACCGAGGCCGGCAAGGAGCTGGTCAAGGCCTGCAACCGGCTGCGGATCATGCTCGACGTCGCGCATCTCAATGAAGCCGGCTTCCGCGATCTCGCTGCAATCAGCGACGCGCCCATCGTCGCCACCCATTCCAATGCTCATGCCATCTGCCCGCATGCGCGCAATCTGACCGATCGCCAGCTCGATCAGATTCGCGAGAGTGACGGGATGGTCGGGATCAACTTCGCCGCCGCCTTCCTGCGCCCGGACGGACGCATGGACCCCGATGTCGGGCTCGACGTGATGATGCGCCACCTTGATCACCTGGTCGAACGGCTGGGAGAGGATCGTGTCGGATTCGGCTCGGATTTCGACGGCGCCACCGTCCCCGATGCCATCACCGACTGCGCCGGATTGATCAATCTGCGGCGCGCCATGCGCGATCACGGCATCAGCGAGCCGCTGATGGAAAAGCTCTGCTACGGCAATTGGCTGCGTGTGCTCGAAAAGACCTGGGGCGCTTGAGCCACGCAGCCAGCCCCCTTCAGACCACGAGCAGCACCATCCCGATCGCCGCGACCCCGGCCCCTGCCACGCGCGAAGCCCAGATCCCGGGGCTGCGCCCGATCAGGAAGCCGAGCGCGAGACCAACCGCGTGGAGCAGCACCGTCGCGAGCGCGAAACCCGCAATATAGCCAAGCGCACCCGTTGCAGTCGGCAATTCGGCGCCATGGGCATAACCGTGGAAGATCGCGAACAGCCCGATCACGGCGCCACCAAGAACCAGCGGCGCGCGCACGCGCAGAGCGACCGCGAGCCCGAGGGCCACCACCGAGAGTGCGATACCGATCTCCATCGCGGAAATCCCGCCATAAGCCATCCCGGCCAGCGCAGCCACAATCATGGTCATGACGAAGGCCACCGGCCAGGCGATCAGCGCCCGCCCTCCGATCAGCGCCGCCCAAAGTCCCACCGCGACCATGGCGAGCATGTGATCGAGCCCGGTCAGGGGATGCAGGAAGCCGGGCAGGAAACCCGCCGCTTCGCCGTGATGGTGATGCGGATGCGCGAGTGCCACGCCGCTCGTGAGCGCGAGAACGGCGGCGGCGCCTGCCGTGGCGAGAATGCGTTTCATGGTACCCCGTCCCCTCTTTGCCGGTTCTGTGACGTCACGCAGCCTTGGCCTTGAGGCCGCCCGCCTCCTTGATGAAGCGCGCAACGACATCGACACCCTCGCCGGTATGCATGTTGGTGAAGACGAAGGGGCGTTTGGGCCGCATGCGCAGCGTATCCGCCTCCATCACCGAAAGGTCCGCGCCGACATGCGGAGCGAGATCGATTTTATTGATCACGAACAGATCCGAGCGCGTGATCCCGGGCCCGCCCTTGCGCGGGATTTTCTCGCCGGCTGCGACGTCGATCACGTAGATCGTCAGATCGGCGAGTTCCG
>NZ_DATGCW010000194.1:0-11180 GCF_035311605.1 Saliniramus sp. | reverse complement strand
CGCACGATCGCGCGCTTGTCGCCGCGCGGCATGATGAAGGAGAGCGAGGATTCGCGCACTTTGCGATGGTGCACGCTGATATGATACTTCGCGGCCATGTCGATGAACATGCGCCCGAGCCAGTCATCTGCCACGGAAGCGAGCAAATCCGGCGCGATGCCGAGCTTCGCGCAGGCGAAAGCTGCGGTGACGGCGTTGCCGCCGAACGAAACCGCGTATTCGCGGGCGACTTTCTTCTCGTCGCCGCTGGGCAATTCGTCGGCGACGAAGGTGACGTCGATATAGGCCTGGCCGATGAACAGCGCTTCCACGATCGCAAACTCCTTCGCTCACTCGCAGCCCGAATCCGGATGGAGCCGGGCTGCCTCCATAAACGAACGAGTTTATGCGCCGATTGCAACCCCGCCGCAGCGCAAAAATCGCCTTCGGCGTGATCAGGTTGCAGCTTCCGCCTCAGGCGGCGCCACGACTTTCTGATACAGGCGCCAACTGGCATGGCCGAGCGCAGGCAGGATGATCAGCAGGCCGAGGAAGAAGGGGATCGACGCCAGGATCAGCCCAAGCACGATGAACAGCCCCCAGGCGATCATCGGCTTGGGATTCATCACGACGCTCTTCACGCTCGCGATCATCGCCGTGATGAAATCGACATCGCGGTCGAGCAGGAGCGGGAAGGAGATCACTGTCAGCGAGAACAGGCCGAGGGACAACAGCGCACCCACGACATTGCCGACGAGCAGGAAGAGCAACCCTTCGGGCGTGGTGAAGACCACGTTGAGGAAGTCGCCGAGGGTGGCGAAGGACTGGAAGCCGAGGAACAGGGCGAGCAGCAGCCGCACCTGGTAGAGCCAGATGATCAGCACGAACAGCGTGACGAAGGCCATCCAGCCCAGTTCGCGTTTGCTCTGCGAGAAGATCACCCCGAGGATCGGCCCCCAGGCCAGCTTCTCGCCATGATCACGCCTGCGACTCACTTCATAGAGGCCGACGGCGACGAAGGGGCCGATCAGCGCAAAACCCGCCGCGAGCGGGTAGGCGAGATAGACGGCGTCGAGGGCGATCACGAGGGCCAGCATCAGGATGCCGCCGGCGGCATAGACGGCGCCGAAGAACAGCCCGTAGGCCGGGGCGGCGCGGAAATCGTTGAGGCCTTCGTAGAAGGCGGCCTGCACGTCTTCCATGGTGATTTCGCGAATCACCGGCTGCGGCACGGGCTTGTATTCCGGCACCATCGCCGCTGCCTGTCCCTGATCCTGTTCCTGGCCGGTCGTTTCGTGAGCCATCTGCGCTTCTCCCCTGCACGCGCCCCGCCGCTTCTGTTGCGCCGGATCCGGCGCGCCAAGGCGGATGCTGCGCGAATCGTATTATTGTTACGAGAAACCCGCAACCACACCATACGGCGCCCTACTTACGCGGGTGCCGTATCGGTTTTCATCCCTGCCGCGACCGTCGGGGGAGGGGCGGTCGCGGCGCTGTCCGGCTTCAGCCGAGCCGCCCGCTGGCATGGGCCAGCATTGTGTATACCTTGCCGGTCTCAGAGACGAGATAGGTGCGCGTCAGGATCTGGTCGCGATCATCGCGGGCGACCTCGCGCAGCAGACGCTCGAACTCCTCGACATAACGATCGACCGTCTGACGGAATTCCGCATCGCGCCCGTATTTGCGGCGGATCTCCTCAAAGGTCTCGCGGCCCTGCGCGGTGTAGATGTTGCGGTCGAACACGCCGTTCTCGCCGCGATTGAAACGATCCCAGGCGGTCACGACGGCGCTGTGCTCGACCATTCGGGCGATATCAACCGAGATTGCGTTGAGCGAATCGAGCGCAGTGGCGCCGGAATTGCGCGATCCGCCGGAATTGTCGCGCAACGCTTCCGCGCGCGGCTGAGGCTTGGGCGCCGCCGGAGCCGGTTCGACTTTCGCCGAGGGGGCATCATCGTCGTCGCGCGAGGCGCGCAGCAGCAGGTCCGAGAGCCAGCCGCCATTATCGCTGTCCTGACGGGTCGTGGCTGATCGCGGTGCCTGCGTGTCGGTTCCACGCAATTGCATCGTCGCGGGAGCTGTCGCTGAAGGTTGGGCTGCGGGCTGCGCCGCCGGTTGCGGAGCGGGTCGTTGTGGCGCCGGTTCCGCCGCGCGCGCCTGTGGCGGCGGTGCGGCGGGCTGCGGTGCCGGCTGGGCGGGGCGGGAGACAGCCTCTGCCACGGCGGCCATGGCGCCTTGGGATGCCGCGCTCGTGGCCGCGCTCTTGGCCGCGCTCGTGGCCGCGCTCTTGGCCGCACTCGTCGCGGCGCCCGGAGCCGGGCCCGACGTCCCTGTCATGCGCGTTGCCAGACCACTCTGCGTTCCTTGCGACGCGAGGCGCGCCGCATCGGCCTGGGCCACATCCACCGCCTTTCCGGAGCGGCTGACCAGCGACGAGAGCTCGTTGAGCGCCTTGATCTGGTCGGCGACGACGCGTCGCATGCTGGTCGTGGTCTCCTCCGTATCCTTCGGCAGTTCCGCGAGGCTGCGCTTGAGTTCGTTGCGCGTGGTCTCCAGCTCGCGCTGGATCTGCGAGGTCATCGCCCGTAATTCGTCCGTCGCCTCACGGAAGCGCTCGGCGGTTCCTTCGAGTGCGCCCTGCATGTCGCGCGCGACATCCTCATAGGCCGAGCGGATCGCTGCGCTGGTGCGGCTGCGCTCGCCATCCGTCGCCTGACGGATTTCGGCGAACTGCTTGGTGATCGCCTCGCTGCTGGCCTGGGCACTGTCGGCGAGCACGCCGCCGATCTGCCTGGCCTTGCTCTCGGCCTCGGTGAGGGAGCCTTCGATCAGCCCGGTGAACTGCCGGCTGACCTTCTCCATCTCGGCGGCACGCTCCTCGACGCGTGCGAGCAGGCCTTCGAGCGCTTCGCTACGCCCATGCAGGCCGGCGCCCATGCGCTGTTCGAGTTGCTCGAGCATCCGCGTCGCCTCGCCGAGCGCCGAGGCTTGACGTTGCGCGCTCTCGGCCGCGGATTCGCCGCGCGCATCGAGCGTCTTGGCGAGTTCCCCGGCCTCATGGAGCGCACCGGAAGAAATCGAGCGCAGGGCCTGTGCCTGTTCGGCGATCCGCCCGGTGGCCGCGTTGGTCTGTTCGGCGACCTCTCCGAGCAGGCCGGAAATCTCGGTGACGCGGGCGGAGAGGTTGCTCTCGACCTCGCCGAGATTGCCGCCGGCGCGGCGGGCGACCTCGTCGAGAACGCGGTTGGCGTCGTGCAGACGCACCAGCACGCTGCCGAGTTCGCCGCGAATGCGCTCGTTGGTCGCGACGAGCGCATCGATCGCCTGCTGTGCGCCCTCGTCGATGGCGCCCTTGAGCGCTTCGCTGGAGCGACCGTAGACATCCTGCAGCTCGGCGCTGCGCTCGCGAAGCGTGTCGAGCAGGCGGCCGCCCTGCATTTCGAGGGAGCGCACGACATTGTCGCCGGCATCGGCGATCTCGCGCGCAAGCCCCTGACTGCGCTCGCCCAGCGCATGGACGAGGCCTTCACCGCGCACGTCGATCAGGCTCTCGAGCTGGCTGACTTTGGCGCCGAGATTGCCCACCAGTGCGTCGCCGCGCGTGTCGATGCGCTCGCTGAGCTCACCGCCGCTGCGCTCGATCAGGTTGGCAAGATTGCCGACCGTCGTCTCGATATCGGCGATCAGCGCCTGGCCGCGCTGGTCGAGATTGTTGCTGAGCGCGTTGCCGCCCTTCTCGAGCAGGTAGGCGAGCTGGCCAAGGCTGGTATTGAGCTTGGCGACGACTTCCTCGCCACGCGCATCCAGCGTCGCCGTGAGGCGCTCGCCGCCACCGTCGAGCAGGGCGTCGATGCGCGCGATGCGGCCCTCGAGCTCCTGCACGAAGGCATCGCCACGCTGGTCGAGCAGCTTGCCCAGATTCTCTCCGCCATTCTCCAGAAGGCTCGCGATCCGCGAGATCCGGCCCTCCAGGATAGCGACCATGGCCTCGCCACGGGCGTTCAGATTTGCGCCGATGCGCTCGCCGCCCTTGTCGAAGATCGCTTGCAGTTCATCGACGCGGGTGCCGAGCGTGCCGACCAGCGTCTCGCTGCGCTCCTCGATCATGCGGGCGAGGCCGTCCGACTGCTCGTTGAAGCTCTGGGTCGCTGCCGCGATGCGCTCGCCGAGCGAGACCACCATGTTGCGACCACGCTGATCGATGACCTGGCCGAGCATTTCCGAGGAACGGTCGATCAGGGTCGAGAGCTCCTCGATCCGGTTGCCGAGATTGGCCGTGATCTCGCGCCCGCGCGTCTCCAGCTGCTGGCCTGCATCGCGGCCATGACTGTCGAGGGTTTCCGCTAGGGTGCGGGTCTTCTCGTCGAGAATGCCGGCAAGGGATTCGGTGGAGCCACCAATCGCCTGCGCGATCTCCTGGCCCCGCGTTTCGAACAGCGTGGCAATGTCGTCGACGCGGCTGCCGAGCAGGTTTTCCAGGCTGGTGCTGCGTTCGCCGATGCTGCCGGCGGCGGTTTCGAGCCGGGCGAGGACATCGCCTTCGAGCCGGTTGACGCTTGTATCCAGCGCCTGGACGATCTCGCCGGAACGGCTGCCCAGCCTCACTTCGATCTCGTCTGCCTTGGCGGAGAGCGTGTCGGCGATGGCGGCACTGCGGGCTGTGACGATCTCGCCGATCTCGTCGACGCGCTTCTCCAGCGCCTGCGACACGTCGCGACCGCCTTCGGCGAGGACGCGGGCCATCTCGCCGGTGCGCACGACCAGCGCCTCGTTGAGCGCATTGGCGCGTGCGCCGAGCGTGGCATCGACCTTGCCGACGATATCGTCGAAGCGGGTGGTGATTTCGCTGCCGCGCTGCGTCGCGCGGTCTTCGAGCTCGCGCAGGCGGTTTTCGATCATGTCCGCGGCGTCGCGGGTGCGGTCGCCGAGCGTGTCGGCCAGCGCCTTGCCCTCGATGTTGATGACGCGGTCGATCTCGGAGAAGCGCCCGGAAATAACGCCGCTCATGGTCTCTACGTCGCGCGAGAACTTGTCGACCAGCGCGCCGCCGTCGCGCAGCAGCGCCGTCTCGATCCGCGCGAGATTGTCGCCGATCACGCCGGAGAGTTTCTCGGAACCGGCATTCACCGCCTGCTCGAAAGCCTCCGTGCGGGTGCCGATGGCGCCGGTCAGCGCTTCGCTGCGGGCATCGATCGTCGTCTCGAGGCTGCGCGTGCGCTGCGTGAGTGCTTCGGTGAGAGCCGCCGTGTGCGTGTCGAGGCTCTGCTCGATCTGTTGCGTGCGCTCGCCCAGCTTGCCGGTGAGCGTTTGCGTGCGGCTGTCGATCGCCTCTTCGAGATGCCGGGTGCGCTCGCCGAGATCCTGCTCCAGTTTGCCGCCACGTTCCACGATAATGGCTTCGAAGCCGGCAAGGCGATCACCCAGCAGCTTTTCGATCTGCCCGGCCTTCTCGCCGACGAGGCCGGAAACCGATTCACCCGACTGACGCAGCGCATCGTTGATACGTGTGCCCTGGCCGGCAATGGCGAGGGCGACGCTCTTGCCGGTATCAGCCAGCTTCTCCCTGGTCTTTTCGGTGTGTTCGTCGAGATTGCGGTTGAATTCCTCGCCGGAGCGCGAAATTCCCGCTTCCATGCGCTGGCTCGCTTCTTCCAGACGCGCGACCGCCTCCGTGCTCTTTTCTGCGAGGCGGGCAACCACTTCGTCCCCGCGTTTGCCGAGATCGTCACCGATCTCGCGAAGGCCGGCGGAGATTTCCTCACGCATGCGGGTGCCGCGATTGCCGAGTTCTTCTGCAATGCCCTGACCCGTGGCCTCGAGGCGTTCGTTGATCTCGCTGCCGCGTGCTGCAAAGCTTTCTTCGAGCTTGTTCGCGGTACTCTCCAGATTGCTGCGCAGCTGCTCGCCCTGATCGGCGAGTGAGCGGTTGACCTGATCCCCGGTGTCGGCCAGCGAGCGCGTGACGCTCTCGGCACTCTCCAGGATCTTGCCGGAAAGCGCGCCGCTGGTCTCCTCGAGTGAGGAGCGGAATTCGTCAGCGCGCGCGGTGATCGCGGCGGCGAGTTCCTCCCCGGCCTTCGAGATACCGGAGCGTACTTCGTCGGTGACGCCGCCGAGGCGCTGCACGAGTTCCTCGCCGCGCGAGGCCATGTCGTCGACCACCTGTTCGCCAGCGCGACCGAGGGCGGTTGTGATGTGTTCGCCGCGACTCTCGATCGAGCCGCTGACACGGTCGCCGGTAGCCGAAATCGCCTCGACGATGCGCTGCGAAGCCTTGTCGAGATCCTGCGAGAAGGTCTCGTGTGAGCCGGAAATCGCGCCGCGCACACGCTCGGCATTGGCGACGATCGCTTCGCGCTGGGCGATCAGCTCGTCGACCAGCGAACGGATGCGGATTTCGTTGTCGGAATACGCGCGCTCCAGCGTCGAGATTTCGCTGCGCACCAGCGTCTCGAGCTCGCCGGCGCGGGCCAGTGCACGCTCGATACCGTCACCGACGGCGGCGACTTCGCGGCGCACGGCCTGTGACACGGTGAGAACGGCGTCGGTCGAGAAGCTTTCTGGCTCCGCCAGACGCATGGCGACTTCGCCCATGGACCGCGCGACCAGCTTCATTTCCTGCGAGCGCACCGCCAGAACGGCGGCGGTGAAGAAGAAAATCGTCGGCACCAGCATGACGGCACCGGCGATCGCCGTCTGCGCGGCACCCCAGCCGGCAATCATGGCGCCGAGCCCGCCATCGAGGCTCGCAAGCCCGATCAGCGCACCGATCCAGGCGAGCGAAGCCACAGCGGCATAGCCATAAGGCTTGCGAGAGGGGCGCACCTGCATGGCCTGCATCAGCATACCGATGCTCTGGCGGTCGTCATTGGCCACGCGCGTGTGGTCAGGGCTCACCACGCCGGCCTGACGCTCACCCTCCGCGCGGCGGGCGGAGAGCTCCTCATCGAGGGCAGTGCGATCGAAGCGGCGGGTCAGCTCGTTTTCCTCGATGGCGGGAAGGCGCGGCTCGTCCGGCGCATTCTGCGATGCGTCTTCGTTTTCGACCACACTGCCCGGCTTCGTGCCATCGGTGTCCGCATCAGCCTTTTCGGATGATGCATTCAAGGATGAGTCCGTTTCGTTACGCTCGGACTTTTTCTCCGCCGCATCGTCCGGACTAAGGTTCAATGCCTGCTCGACTGCCGACAGCGCCGCTTCCGCCGGATCCTTGAGCTTCTTTTCCGTTGCCATGTCGCCGCCTCGATAACGCAACCATTCGCGGGGTCATGCCTTAGCGCCGGCCGGTTAATGCTTCGCGCCGTGCATGGATGAAACACGTCTCACGCCGCCTCCATGCGTGCAAGAACGCTACCCACGATTTTCCATCGCTGAGTGTAGTCCCCTGCAAACTCAATGAAAACCGGCCCGGGATGCGATTTTAGCCTTTCATTAACGATATGGTTACCAAAGCAGCAAAAGTTAGTCTGCACAAGGGTTTCACGCACCACTTAACTGTGGACCGGGCGCGGGGTGGTGGGCAGAATCGCATTGCGGCCCGCGATGACACACTCTTCGGGCCAATGGAGGCGGGGAATGATGACGAAAGCGGCTGCTGCATCAGAGCGGAACATGCCCTTCCTCGACAGCGACTACCTTGCCACCGCGACATTTGATGACGAAGCGCTGGCGCGCGAACTTCTCGGTCTTTTCGTAGGGCAGTGCGATGCGCTGGCGCCGGTGATCGCGCAGGAAGGCGGCGCGCTGCAGGCGCGCATCGATGCCGCCCACACGCTCAAGGGCGGTGCCCGGGCCATCGGCGCATGCGCTGTCGCCGATGCCGCCGAACGGGTCGAAGCCGGCCTGCGTAGCGAGGGCGTTCTCCCAGGCGCCGAATGGACATGGCTCGAAATCGCCATGCAGGAGACGCGGGCCGTCATCGCCCGGCGCGGGGCGCTCTAGTACGACGCGCAGCGCCGCCTTTTGCATTGCGAAGGCTGGCATCCTGTTTTGAATTGACCTAAGTACCCCCCGGATCGAGGCGCCGGATGTAAGGGCGCGATGCCGGATCGGGCCCGAGGGGCCAAAGGGGAGCATTTGATGGTCAAGATCAATTTCGTCGATTTCGAAGGCAACAATCGCACGGTCGAGGCGGAACCGGGCGCCACGGTGATGGAGACCGCGATCCGCAACAGCATTCCCGGCATTGATGCCGAATGCGGCGGCGCCTGCGCTTGCGCCACTTGCCATGTTTATGTCGACGAAGCCTGGAGCGAGAAGGTCGGCGGCCCCGAGCCGATGGAAGAGGACATGCTCGATTTCGCCTTCGCCGTGAAGCCGACTTCGCGTCTCTCCTGCCAGATCCGCATCACGGAAGAGATGGACGGCCTCACCGTCCACACACCGGAACTCCAGGGCTGAGGGCGCGGCTCTCTATTCCGCCGGGAGTTTCGGCGGGGCAGATTGGGGGAGGTTGGTGGAGAACCAGCCCGTGGTCGTCTCGCAGCCGGCTTCCGGGTGGCGCGGCACCAGAAAGGCGAGGCTCAACGAGATCAGGGCGATGAAGGCGCCGATCATGAACACGGCGCTGGGATCCGTCATCCAGATCACACCGAAGACCACCGGAATGAACACGGCCGCGATATGGTTGATGGTGAAGGCCACGCTCGCGGTGGGAGCAATATCGGCGGGATCGGCGATCTTCTGGAAATAGGTGCGCTGCGCGATGGTGAGCGTGAAGAAGATACCGTCGACGATGAACAGCGCGCCCGCGACCGCCGCGCTTTCAGTCAGCGCGTAGCCGAGAAAGACCACGATCAGCGAGACATTCTCGATGATGATGGTCCTGCGCTCGCCGAGTACGCCGATCAGGCGCCCCAGCAGCGGGGCGGCAAAGATGTTCACGGCACAGACCACGAACAGCAGCTGGGCCATGCCGGCGACATCGTAGCCGAAGCGCTCGACCAGCAGGAAGCCGCCGAAGGCCATGAACAGTTGCCGGCGCGCGCCCGAGAGGAAGGTCAGCACGTAATACAGCCAGTAGCGCGAGCGCAGGACGAGGCCCTTGTTCTGCGGCACGCTGCCCTGGAAGCGCTTGAACACGCTCATTGCCGTGATCGCCAGCATGATCGTGGTGCCGCCGGCGACCAGGAACAGCGCCTCGAAACTCGGCTCCATCAGGAAATATACCGCCCCGATGCCACCATAGGCGGTGAGCTGCGCCGCCGCATTCGCGCCGTGGATCTTGCCGAGCCCGCCCGGCGCCTCCTTCTTCGAGAGCAGCTGCAGGGCCAGCGCCTGGTTCGCTGTCTCGAAATAATGAAAGCCGATCGACATGATCGTGGTGGTCAGGAGCAGACCGTAGAAGCTGGGGAAATACCCGGTCATGGCGATGCCGATGCCGAGGATGATCAGGCTGAGATAGGCGAGCATCTGCTCGCGCATCACCATGAAGAGCAGGATCGCGGTAAAGGCGAGGAAGCCGGGGATCTCGCGCACCGACTGCAGCACGCCGATCTGGAAGCCGGAAAAGCCGGCTTCCTCCTTGGCGAAATTGTTGAGCAAGGCCTGCCAGCTCGCGAAGCCGATCCAGTTGATGAAGGCGAGCGTCATCAGGAAGATGATCGGTGAGGCGAAGACGGCGCGCTCGCGCCACGGGGCGTTGGAAGCAGGCAACACGGAGCATTTCCATGAAGATGACGGGAGATCGAACTGTGCTCTGCGGGACGACGCCCGTCAAATCCGGGATAGCTTCAAGCGGAGCACAAACGCGACGTTTGACGTGCGTCAAAGCCCGGAGCCGAACGGCATGCGAACGTGCAACGCTGAGGTTCGGCATTGCCACGACCGGGACACACCGCAAGAAGCCATCCGGTCAGCCAGTCAGGAGTCCCCCATGTATGAGACCATTCTCGTCCCCATCGACATCGCCGATCCCGACACGTCAAAGCCTGCCGTCGCGCGCGCTGCGGCCATGGCGAAAGCCGGGCAGGGGCATCTCCGCCTCGTCTATGTGCGCTCGATCATGCCCGTCACCTATATGGAGTTCGTGCCGCCCCAATTCGACGAGCAACAGCAACGCGAAGCCGAAGACGCGCTTGCGGAACTCGCGGCGGAAATCGATCTGCCGGATGAGCGTGTCTCCTCTGTCGTGCGTCTGGGCTCGATCTATCACGAGGTGCTCGACGAGGCCGACAAGTGCGGGGCGGATCTGATCGTGATCGGTTCCCATCGCCCGAGCATGTCGACCTATCTGCTCGGCTCCAACGCCACGACGATCGTGCGCCACGCCAAGATCTCTGTGCTGGTCGTGCGCTGACGCGCCCGCGTGACCGGGCCTTGCACGACGGGAAGGGCTGATTTGCGCCGGGCTGATGCACGCGGGCTTGCCCTGCGGCTCGGCCCGGCGTAACTGATGCGCGACGCAATGAGATCCGATCCCGCCGAAGGCCCTCCATGACCGCCAGTTCCAGACAACAGCAGCCCCAGCCTCCGGTACCCGGTGCGCGCATCCTCGTGGTCGAGGCGCGCTTCTATGATGATCTAGCGGACGCGCTTCTGGGCGGCGCTCGTGCGGCCATCACGCAGGCTGAGGGCGTCGCCGAGGTCTTCACCGTGGACGGTGCGCTTGAAATTCCCGCCACCATGGCGATCCTGCTCGACCGGGCCGAGGCCGCTGGCATGCCCTATGATGCCGCCGTGGCATTGGGCTGCGTGATCCGGGGCGAGACCGGGCATTACGAGATCGTAGCCGGCGAAAGTGCGCGGGCGCTGATGGATCTCTCCGTGGCCCGCCGCCTTCCTCTGGGGAATGGTATCCTGACGGTCGAGAATGACGCCCAGGCCCGGGCACGGGCCTGCGTCGACGAGATGAACAAGGGCGGTGGCGCAGCCGATGCGGCGCTCACGGTTCTGCGCATCAAGCGCGGCCTGGTGACGGGGTTCTGATTATGGTCAAAAGCAATCCCGGTAAAGGCAATCCCGGCAACAACCGAGCCAGCGAGCGCAGCGCCGCCCGCCTCGCCGCCGTCCAGGCGATCTACCAGATGGAGGTGTCTGGCAAGGGCGTGGTCGAGGTCACCGCCGAATTCGAGGCACACTGGATCGGTCGCGAGATCGAGGGCATGACCTTCAATGCCTCCGACATGCCCTTCTTTCGTGACCTTCTCTCTGGCGTCGTACGCGAACAGCGCGCGATCGACCGCGCCACCGACGAGACACTC
>NZ_DATGCW010000193.1:0-10726 GCF_035311605.1 Saliniramus sp. | reverse complement strand
GTTGGCGAGCGGCAGGAAGAAGATCTTCAGCAAGACAGTGACGATGAGGATCGCCACGCCGAAATTGCCCACGAGCGCATTGAAGAAATCGAGCGCGTAGAACATCGGCTTGGTGATGAAGTAGAACCAGCCCCAGTCGATCAGCAGGTCGAAGCGCAGAATACCGTAATTGTCCCGGTAGCCGTCAATGACGTCGACTTCCTTGGCGCCGGCGAAGAGACGTTGCGTCACACCGCCGGTCTCGCCTGGTGCGATGGTCAGCCCCTGACCGAGCACATCCGTCTGGAAAATCGGCCGATTGCCGCCCTCATCGACAGTGAAGCGTCCCTGGAAGGGCGTCGTCTGATCGGGAATGATCGTCGCAGCCCAGTACTTGTCGGTAATGCCGAGCCAGCCGCCGTTATTGTCGGTCCAGGTCGTGCCGCGTACCGAGCCGGTGATGCGTGAGGCATCCAGCGTGTTGTCGTAGGAATATTCCTGCAAGCCTTCCTCGCCGAGGACGCCGATCAGGCCTTCATGCAGGATGAAGAAGCCGATCGTCTCAGGCTCGCCATGGCGCGAAACCAGGCCATAGGGGAAGACGGTGACCGCTGCCTCTGCCTGGTTGTTCACCCGGTCCTCAATCGTGAACATGGCGTTGTCGTCGATCGCCACGACGCGGCTGAAGACGATGCCGGCCTCGTTCTCCCAGGTCAGTGTGACCGGAGCATCGGGGGTGAGTAGATCGCGATCGGCCTCCCACAGGCTCTGCGAGTCAGGCAGGCCACCGGGCACGTTGCCGACCCAGCCGAACTCCGCGTAATAGGGATCGGCGGAGCCGGTCGGAGACAGCAGCACGATGTTGTCGCTGTCATCCTCGACATTCTCCTGATAATCCTTGAGGACGATGTCGTCGATGCGCGCCCCGCGCAGGTTCAGGGAACCGCGCTTGGAGGCGGTATCGATCATGACGCGCGGACTGGCGGCGAGTGCGGCCTCACGTGTCTGCTCGACGGCGACGCCGGGCAGGGCCGCCGTCGGGGCGACGGGCGCGGCTGATCCGTCCGGCGCCGGCATCTGCGCCTCGCCGGGAACCGGTATGTTCTGCTGCTGCCCGGTCTGCGCCTCGTCCTGCTGGCGCTGCGCCATCTCGGCATCCTGGCGCTGACGCTCCATTTGGGGCGCGCCATAGAAATAGGTCCAGCCGACGAAGACGAGGACCGAGAGCAGGATAGCCAGGATGAGGTTTTTGTTGTCCTCGCGATTCATCGATTCCCGTCCACGCCTAGGCTTCAAGAATGTTGCGACGGGGCAGGCCCCGTTCGCGCCGCCATACCACCGCGTCCACGACGGCGATGCGACGATGGTGATCGCGCGCCCTGACCGCGACTCCGCTTAGCAGGATCCCCCGGCTTCGTCACCTTCGGCAGTGCGCGCGCGAGATCTGCAACGAGTGCATCGAATTGAGCGTCAATGGCAGACCTGCGACCGATCACCACAATGTCCGCCGCGAGCGCCGGCCAGTCGGTTCGCGATGCAGCATCCGCACCCCCCGGCAGCGAAACCGTCATATCCGACGTTGGAGCCGCGTTCGGGGCGATGTCCTGCCCTGCGCCCTCTGGCCCTAAAGCTTCCGCGTCCGGCGCCCCGCCGCCCAGCTGCCTCACGGCAGCGCGCAGCCGACGTTTGATGCGGTTGCGCTCGACGGCGTTGCCGACCCGCTTGGTCAGCGTGAAGCCAACGCGCATGCCCCCGGTTTCCTCGTCGCGCAGGCGGCCCTGGACCGTCATGCGCTCGCTATGAAAACGGCGGCCTGAAGCCGCCGCCAGGAAATCCCTGCGCTTGATCAGGCGCCTGAAAGGACGAAGCCGCGCATCGGGGCGCGAATCGTCCCGGCGCCCGTCAGTACTCACGCGGAAAGACGCTTGCGGCCACGGGCGCGGCGCGCTGCGATGATCTTGCGGCCGCCGACAGTTGCCATACGGGCACGAAAGCCGTGGCGGCGCTTGCGCACGATCTTGCTGGGTTGGTACGTCCTTTTCACGGCCTGTCTCCGGTCACATGGCACAGGCGCGAGCGGGCCGAGTGGCTCCGATTCCGTGCCTGCGCATCAATCTGGCTGCAATGGCTGCGGCAGCACTCGCGGGCGAGCACTGTCGTCGATGGCGCGGCTTATGGCGGATGGCGCCCCGAAAGTCAACGCCGAACCCGCTCTACCCGCCGCGATTCCGGGCTCGACAGGCGCGTAATCACGATTACTCTGAACCCGCCGGAAACAGCGTGGCAAGCGCGCGCCGGCGGGTTCAGACGCGAGGGGAGGAGCGCAACCATGGCGCATGCCTATGACGAACATCTCGACCGCAATCCGGCGAACCATCAGCCGTTGACGCCGCTGACCTTTCTGGAGCGCGCAGCGACGGTGTTTCCCGATCATACCGCCATGATCCACGGCCCGCTGCAGCGCAATTATCGCGATTTCTACGCCCGCACCCGCCGTCTTGCCTCGGCGCTCGCCAAGGCCGGGATCGGGCGCGGCGACACGGTGGCGGCGATGCTGCCGAATATTCCCGCCATGCTCGAGGCGCATTACGCCGTCCCCATGACGGGCGGCGTGCTCAACACGCTCAATACCCGCCTCGATCCCGTCGTGATCGCCTTCTCCCTTGATCACGGCGAGGCGAAGGTGCTGCTCACCGATCGTGAATTCGCGCCCACCATCGCCAGGGCACTGGATCTCGCAAAGCGCAAACCCATCGTGATCGATGTGGACGATCCCGTCTATGACGGGCCCGGAGAGCGGCTCGGCTCGATCGATTACGAGGATTTTCTCGCCTCCGGAGATCCGGAATTCGCCTGGTCCATGCCCGAAGACGAATGGGACGCGATCACTTTGAACTATACCTCGGGTACGACCGGTGATCCGAAGGGCGTCGTCTACCACCATCGCGGCGCCTATCTGCTCGCCATGGGCAATATCGTCACCTGCGGCATGGGCAAGCATCCGATCTATCTGTGGACCCTGCCGATGTTTCACTGCAATGGCTGGTGCTTTCCCTGGTCGATCTCGATCGTCGCGGGCACGCATGTCTGCCTGCGGCAGGTGCGCGCCAAGGCGATGTATGATGCGCTCGCCGATCACGGTGTCACGCATCTGTGCGGTGCGCCGATCGTGATGTCGACCCTGCTGAACGCGCCGGAGGACGAGCAGCGCGAGTTCGTCCAGAGCGTCGATTTCTTCACCGCCGCCGCGCCCCCGCCCGAATCGGTGCTCGCCGCCATGAAGGAGCGCGGCTTCAACGTCACCCATATCTACGGCCTGACCGAGACCTATGGTCCCTCCGTCGTCAACGACTGGAACCGCGACTGGGATAACCTGGACGCACCATCCTATGCGGCGAAGAAGGCGCGTCAGGGCGTGCGCTACGTCACGCTGGAGGGGCTCGACGTGCTCGATCCGCAGACGCTGGAGCCCGTCCCCGCCGACGGCGCGACCATGGGCGAGGTGATGATGCGCGGCAATGTGGTGATGAAGGGCTATCTGAAAAATCCGGACGCCACGCAAAAGGCCTTTGCCGGGGGCTGGTTCCATTCCGGTGATCTGGGCGTGAAATATCCCGACGGCTATATCCAGCTCAAGGATCGCTCGAAGGATATCATCATCTCCGGCGGCGAGAACATCTCCTCGATCGAGGTGGAGGAAGCGCTCTACAAGCATCCCGACATCGCCGCCTGTGCCGTGGTCGCCAAACCGGACGAGAAATGGGGCGAGACCCCTTGCGCCTTCATCGAGTTGAAGCCGGGGCGTGACCTTGCCGAGAAGGATGTGATCGCCTGGTGCCGGGAGCATCTCGCGGCCTATAAATGCCCGCGCACGGTGGTCTTTACCGAGGTGCCCAAGACCTCCACCGGCAAGATCCAGAAATTCCGCCTGCGCGAGATGGCCAAAACGCTCTGAGGGCCCAAAGAAAACGCGCCGGAGCTTGTCGCACCGGCGCGTTCGTCATGCCTGTCGCGCGTCGCTTACTGAACGAGGCGCGGGCCGCCCATCGGGGTGCTCTCGTTCTCCGAGAGGATGCCGAGCCGGCGCGCCACTTCGGAATAGGCCTCGATCAGCCCGCCGAGATCGCGGCGGAAGCGGTCCTTGTCCATCTTGTCATTGGACTTGATGTCCCACAGCCGGCAGGAATCGGGGGAGATCTCGTCGGCGAGGACGATGCGCATCATGTCACCCTCCCACAGACGCCCCGTCTCCATCTTGAAATCGACGAGGCGGATGCCGACGCCGAGGAAGAGCCCGGAGAGGAAATCGTTGACGCGGATAGCCAGCGCCATGATGTCGTCGATCTCCTGCGGCGTGGCCCAGCCGAAGGCGGTGATGTGCTCTTCCGAGACCATCGGATCGTCGAGCTTGTCGCTTTTATAGTAGAATTCGATGATCGAACGCGGCAGCTGGGTGCCTTCCTCGATGCCGAGACGCTTCGACAGTGATCCAGCGGCGACGTTGCGCACCACCACTTCGAGCGGGATGATCTCGACTTCGCGGATCAGCTGCTCGCGCATGTTCAGGCGGCGGATGAAATGCGTGGGAACACCGATATCATTGAGATTCTGGAAGACGAACTCGCTGATACGGTTGTTCAGGACGCCTTTCCCGTCGACGATTTCGTGTTTCTTGGCGTTGAAGGCGGTGGCGTCGTCCTTGAAGTGCTGGATGAGCGTTCCGGGTTCGGGCCCCTCGAAGAGGACCTTGGCCTTGCCCTCGTATATGCGACGGCGGCGATTCATGGGCGTATACCGTGTTTTGTTGAAGTCCATGGACGGAAAGCGGCTCCTGGTCACGATCGGCTGCGCGGGGAAATTCCGGCGCGGTCGAACGGCTCGGGGCCGCCCGCTGGCGCGCAACCTATATGATCGCACGGCAATGCACAACGAAGCTTTCGCACCGCGCGGCGGATTGTCGGGAATCGCCGCCCATCCGCAACGACACGGGTGGCGTGGGCGGGCAGGGGGGGCTATACCCGATTCCACAAGGGTGGCGTTCGCAGCCGCCGCATCGAGCCCGAACCAACGAGCAGATCATGACCACATTCGACGACCGCAAGGATGCCTTCGAGAACAAGTTCGCGCATGACGAGGAACTGCGCTTCAAGGCGATGGCCCGCCGCAACAAGCTTCTGGGTCTCTGGGCCGCCGGGAAGCTCGGCAAGAGCGGCACTGATGCCGAGGAATACGCCAAGAGCGTGGTACTCGCCGATTTCGAGGAGCCGGGCGACGAGGACGTCTTCCGCAAGCTGCGCGGCGATCTCGACGCCTCGGTGAGCGATCAGGAAATCCGTAGCCAGATGGTGGCGCTCCTGGCCCAGGCGGCGGAATCCGTACAGAAGGGGGGCTGACCGCTCCTCGTCCGGATGCGGTGGCACGGCCATCGAGGCAAGGCCGATTTCGGACAAGGCCGATCAGGCAGTCCCGCGCATTCACCGGCAGGTGGATACGCGGGATGATCCTGCTTCGACAGGCGCCCCTCGGCGAGGGGCGCATCAGCCCAGGCCGGGCGCATGAGGCGGGGTTGCGGTGTGAATTCAGGGGAGTCAGCCGATGAATCGCGAGAAGCTCGAAGCCTTGCGCGCCCGCTACGGTAACGCGAAGGGCGGGGATATCTTCGATCCCGATTTTCGACGCGTCGCCGATACCCAGTTCCGTGACGGCGAGAATCGCGCCTGGCCCTTCATGAATCCGGGTACGCTCCTGGATGCGCCCTATCGCCCGGATGCCGCGCGCGCCGGCTATACTGATCTCGATGTGGCGCTCGTCGGCGTGCCGATGGATCTTGGCGTGACGAACCGCAACGGCTCGCGATTCGGCCCGCGCGCCGTGCGCAATATCGAGCGGGTCGGGCCCTATGAGCATGTCTTCAAGGCGCTGCCGGTGCATGAATTGCGTGTAGCGGATATCGGCGATGTGCCGCTGCAGAGCCGTTTCTCCCTCGAGCAATGCCATGCTGATATCGAGGCCTGCTTCACGGCGATCGACGATGCCGGTGTGCGGCACCTCGCCGTGGGCGGCGATCATTCGATCACCCTGCCGATCCTCAAGTCGCTGGGCCGCGACCGCCCGCTCGGCATGATCCTCATCGATGCGCATTGCGATACGTCAGGCGAATTCGAGGGCGCGAAGTTCCACCATGGCGGCCCGTTCCGCCGGGCGGTGCTCGACGGCGTGCTCGATCCTGAGCGCACCGTGCAGATCGGCATTCGCGGCGCGGCCGAATGGCTGTGGGAATTCTCCTACGAATCCGGCATGCGCGTCATCCATGCCGAGGAGGTCGACACGCTCGGCATTCCGGAGGTGATCCGCCAGGCCCGGGAGGTCGTCGGCGACGGGCCGGTCTATGTCAGTTTCGACATCGATTCGATCGATCCTGCCTTCGCGCCGGGCACGGGCACGCCGGAAGTCGGCGGGCTCACGCCGCGCGAGGTGCTGGCCATGATGCGCGGATTCGCGGGGCTCGATGTCATCGGCGGCGACGTGGTCGAGGTGGCGCCGCAATATGACGCGACCAGCAACACCGCACATGTCGCGGCACAGATGGCGCTCGAAATCCTCTGCCTGATGGCCCGCGCGCCCTCAATGCGCCAGCCCTGAAGGGCTGAGCGCGCCCCTCAGAGCGGAACGCGATAATAGCCCAAAGCTTCCGCGAGTTCGTTTTCCTCATAGCCGAAATGCGAGGCGACGACCGCGTGTAACGCGTCGAAGACGGCGCGGAGATCCTTCAGCGCCTGCGGCGAGGGCTCTTGCACGATCCTGATGGCCGCCTGCTCGAGGCGTTCGAGCATGGTGTGGACGATTTCGTGTTCCTGCGAAAGCCGGTCGATCACGGCTTTCAACCCGGCGCTCTGCTCCCGCAGCCGAGGAAAGATTTCCTGGTCCTCGATGGTGTGGTGGAGGGTGAGCATCTGGCATTCCTGTCCGCAAAGGGTGCCCACGCGGCGGAAATTATCCAACATCGCCATATTGCCGATGTCGCGTGCGAGCGCTGCGGCATCGCCGGTGCCTTGTTCCAGTGCGCTGATGGCCCGGGCGATCGTCGCCATTTGTTGCAGATGAAACCGGTGAAACAGGGAAAGCCGACGGCCATGCGCCCGGTCGGCCTCGGTTGCATCGGCGATAACGGGAGCGCGGGGGCGGGTTTCGTCGTCGAGAAACGGAATATCGTCGATCACGGCAGTGTCATCCCGGCTGGAGTACGCAGCATTGCGTTATCGGTCTGGCGCGCGGGCCAGAGCACGACGGCGCAGTCATGCGGGCGCAGGCAAGTCGAAGCAGATCATCGGACCTCATCGGACTGCGATGGCCTTGGAGCCCGCACGCATCCAACTAATGTCCGAAAGCGCACCTGTCGATCGCTGAATCGGCAACAGGAAGTTTTCATGATCGCAAAAAATGACCATTTTAAGTAGTATCTACTGTTGTTTCACGTATTTTTAAGCTGAGGATTGTAAATTTTGTTGATAAAGTGGGAAAATTTATAAATAAAAATAGAAATAAGCGAATTTTTCCCGTTTTTAGTGTGTCTGATCGAGGAATGTCCATGTTGAGCAGAATGAAACTCGCGTCGCGGATCGTCGCGCTGGTGGTCGTCGCGGTCTGCGTCACCGCCGGCGGCATGTTCTTTGCGACATCCGTTGAGCTGTCGCAGCAGCTGGAGACCCGTGAATACGAAACCGGGCGCGATCATATCCGCACGCTCGGGGTTGTTTTCGAGGATCATTTCCCCGGAGCCCGAGTGGATATTAGCGATGGTGTTGTTGAACGGGCCGTCAGCCCCTCGCTGATCGATTTCGATGACCATTCGATCGTCGATATGACCTCGGTCCTGACCGGCGGCGTCGCTACCGTCTTCGCCATGGACCCGGCCGAAGACAATTTCGTCCGCCGCTCCACCAACCTGCGCAAGGAGAATGGCGAGCGCGCCTTCGGCACTTATCTCGATCCGGGCCACCCGGCCCAGGAGATCGTGCGCGCCGGCGAGACCTATGTCGGACCCGCGACCCTGTTCGGGCGTGATTACGTCACCGTCTACCATCCGACCATCGATGCTCAGAGTGGTGCGGTGAACGGCATCCTGTTCATCGGTCTCCATGTCGAGCCGCTTCTCGCGGCCCAGGCGAGCGCGACGCGCACCATGCTGATCGCCGCCTTCCTGCTCGCCCTCGTCGTGACCGGAGCAGCGGCCTTTGCAGCCAGCCGGCTGTTCCGCCCGCTCAACCGGATCTCCCATCGGGTCACCGCGCTGGCCGAGAACGATCTCGACACGCCGATCCCGCATCGTGAGCGTGGCGACGAGATCGGCGACGTCGCCCGCGCCCTCGAGATCCTGCGCGACAACAGCGCCACCGGCGCTGCGATCCGCAAGGAGCGCGAGGAGGCGGAGGCGCGCACGCAAGAACTGCGGGCCCGGCGTGATGCGGCGATCGGTGATTTCCGTCGCAATGCCGCCGCGAAGCTGGGTGAGCTGACTGCCAATATGGCGAGCCTGCGCGAGCGCGCGGCAGATCTCACGGAAGTCGCCTCCGATTCCGCCGAAGCGATCAACAACGCCACCGGCGGGTCTCAGGAAACGGCCTCGAATGTCGGCACCGTGGCGAGTGCGGCGGAGGAACTCTCCGCCTCGATCTCGGAGATCTCAGGGCAACTGGAACGGGCGCGCGAGGTCGTCGAGCACGGGCTGAGCGATACGGAAGCCACCAACACGCAGATCTCGGGTCTGGCCGAGGCAGCCCAGCGCATCGGCGATGTGGTCGATCTGATCCGCTCCATCGCGGATCAGACCAACCTGCTCGCCCTCAACGCCACCATCGAGGCGGCGCGTGCGGGTGAGGCGGGCAAGGGCTTTGCCGTGGTCGCAGCGGAAGTGAAGACGCTCGCCACCCAGACGGCGAATGCCACCGAGGAAATCGCCAAGCAGATCGCCGGCATCCAGACCTCGACGGGCAGCGCGGTCAGCGCGATCCAGCAGATCACCGAGCGCATGCGCGAGATCAACAACGCCACCGTGACCATCGCCTCGGCGATGACCCAGCAGGGCGCGGCCACGGCCGAGATATCCCGCAACGTCCAGCATGCGGCGAAGGGGACCGAAGACGTCACCCAGGGGCTGGGCAAGGTCGCCGCCGCCGCCGAGCGCACCAGCGGTTCCGCCGACACCGTTCGCCAGGCCTCCGAATCGGCCGACGCGCTCACGGCGAGCCTGCAGAAGGAAATCGACGTCTTCCTCGATCGCGTTGCCGCCTGATCGGCACGTCTTTCAAGAACCCAAGGGAAGCGCGGAGCACCATGCGGCTTTGCGCTTTTTCACGGGTTGCGCGTGTTCCCCTGCGGAAAGAGCCAAGGCCCCGTTGGCAGCGGCGATTTCCTGCCCCATCATGAGGCTCAGACGATCAGGAACGGGGAATGGTTGCGCATCATGGCGGATTTCGAGTCATCAGGGCATCGACAGGGGCCAGGCCAGGCGATCCGCTTCACCCGCAACGGCGTGCCCTGCGAAGTTGCCGAATTCCATCCGCGTACCACGCTGCTCGATTATCTGCGCGAGCAGATTCGCGCGCTCGGCACCAAGGAGGGCTGCGGGGAGGGTGATTGCGGCGCCTGCACCGTCGCGCTCGGGCGGATTCGGGACGGGCGTCTCGTCTACGAGCCGGTCAATGCCTGCATCCTGCTGCTCGGCCAGATCGACGGGGCGGATCTCGTCACCGTGGAGGATCTCGCACAGGGTGGCGCGCTGCATCCGGTCCAGGAGGCGATGGTTGCCCGTCACGGCTCGCAATGCGGCTTCTGTACGCCGGGCATAGTGATGAGCCTGTTCGTCCTGCATGAGGAGGGGCCGCGCCCGCTCGACAAGGCGATGATCGACGATGCGCTCGCGGGCAATCTGTGCCGCTGCACCGGCTATCGCCCGATCCGCGACGCGGCACGCACTGCCAGCGCGGAGCCCTCCGCTACGGCGTTTTCCGCCAGCCGCGCCAATCGCGCAGCGGCGCTCTCGGCGCTGGATGACGGGGGGGACGTGTTCATCGGCGATGATGCGCGCTTCTTCGCTGCGCCGGCGAGTCTCGCTTCGCTCGAAGCGCTCTGCGCCGCCCATCCCGACGCGACGCTGCTCGCCGGCTCGACCGATGTCGGCCTGTGGCTGACCAAGTCGCTGCGCGAGATCGAGAAGATCATCTGGCTGGGGCGCGTCAGCGAACTCGCCACGCTGGACGAAGGGGAGGCAGGCCTCGCCATCGGCGCCATGGTCAGCCATGCCCGCGCGCATCCGGCGCTGGCGCGGCTCGACCCGGATCTCGGCGAGTTGATGCGCCGTTTCGGCTCGGCCCAGGTGCGCGCTTCCGGTACGGTCGGCGGCAATATCGCCAACGGCTCGCCGATCGGCGATCTCGCCCCGGCGATGATCGCCTGGGGGGCAAAGCTGCATCTGCGCAGCGCGCAGGGGACCCGCGCCATGCCGCTTGAGGATTATTTCATCGATTACGGCAAGCAGGACCGCCGCCCCGGCGAATTCGTCTGGAAAGTCACGCTGCCGCCTTTGCGGCGGGATCACGCCTTTCGCTGCCTGAAGGTGTCGAAGCGCTTCGACGAGGATATCTCCGCCGTGATGGGCGCCTTCCGCATCGCCTGCGACGGGCGGCGCGTCAGCGCGGCGCGCATCGCCTATGGCGGCATGGCCGCGACACCCGGACGCGCGGCAGCG
>NZ_DATGCW010000192.1:0-4410 GCF_035311605.1 Saliniramus sp. | reverse complement strand
TCCGCCACGGGTTTGCGCATCAGGAACTTGCGTAAGGAGCGTCCTTCAGGGTCGAAGAATTCGATGGTTCCGTCTTCCGGATCGGCGAAGCGATAGACCCGGCGCGTTTCTCCGCCAATGGTCAGCGCAGCCGAGAGCAATTCCGGCTCGGACAGGTCTTCTCCTTCCGTCATGAACAGATCGATCGAATCGCCGATCGAGACGCGACGCTGAAAATCGAGATCATAGGCGAAGATCTGAACCAGCGTCTCGACAAGTTCCGGCGATAGGTCGTGCTTGAATGCGGTCTCATACAGACTGTCATGGAGCTGCGCCCCGGACGCGCGCCCGGGGCGGTCGTCATTGCCGGTATCCGCGATCTGGAAATCCGCCTCGGTGACATGCACTTCCGCGAAGCGCCCGCTATCATCGGCCGCAACGATCGCATTGACCCCGCTCTCGCCATAGAGGACGAGGCGTCTGAGCTCCTGCGGGGTGTTCGGGCGCTCGGCTGGCGCGACGAGGGCACGCGCGGCGAGGCCCGGCTGCATGGACGCGACCGCATCCTCACCACCGATCATGCCGATCGCCTCCTCGATCCCGTCACGCGCGACGCCCTGTGCGGCGAGTTGCGCAACGAAGGGCTCGCCCGGCAGGACGTCGATGCTGATCTCGCCCGGACGGCCTTCACCCGCACGGCTGCGCCGTTTGGCGACGGTGGAGACGTTCTCGGGGATAATGCGCACTTCGATCGCATCGAAGGGTTCCGTCGTCGGCTGTGACAAACCTGCGAGATCACCGAAGCCCGGCTGGGCGGCGCCGAGGGAGCGACTGAGGAAGGTCTGGGCCCCCATCGGCGTAATCGGACGGCGTCGTGCTTCGCGCAGCAGCGACAATTCCTCCATCACCTGTGCCGCCGCCTCGTTGTCGCTCAGCGCGGGGGCGGAATCCGTGAAGGCGTCGTGATCAAGCGTGCGGCGCATGAAGGAGACCTCGGCCTCCTCGATGCGCGGCCCGACATCCGCGACACGGCTGACGCTCTCCGAATCGCCAGCCATCAGGCTCATGGGATCGAAGCGGGGGATATCCGTGGCATATTGACCGGCGGTGAGGGAGAGATTGGTGGCGATACGGGTGAAACCGCGAATCGAGACCACCTCACGATCGCCGACACGGGTGGTCACCGGTGTACGAAAAGTGTTGCGGGCTGCAACCGTATAATCAGTGCGCACAAGCTTGTCGCCCTTGGCCGCCGTCTCGGCGGGCTCGCCGGAGGAGGGTATGAGCGAGGCGAGGGCGAATTGCGGTGTCAGGATCGGCGTGGAACGTCCTTCCAGGGCGATGTAGATGGCGCTGCCGAGCAGTACGGCACCTGTCATGGCGGTCATGACCGCGCCGGCGAGCCAGCGCAGATTGATGCCGCGGCGCCCTTCCTCGAAACGTGTGGCGCCGGTGGGATCAAGGGGCGGCTCATGCCCGACAGGGCCGTCGCCGTCGCCCGGTCGGGCGCGGATGCCGCGCCGGGTCGTTCCGTTGCCGCGTAATCGCGCGATGTCGCCGCTATGCATATTCATGAGGCTGCTGTCGCCATGTTCCCGTGAACCATGCTTCTGGCAATTTCCGACGAAGGCGGGCCGCATACGGCACGATGAAGCTGCAACATGCCCTTTTGCATTGACGAAATCAACGCAATCGGCACCTTCAGCCCTGATGCCCGCCTTTGGCGACGAAAATGCGGCAGACGCGAACGCTTTCTGCACGCCATCCTGCAAGCCATCCCGCAAGCCATCCCGCAAGCCATCGGCACCCGTGCCGGATGATCCTGTCGCGAACGGGGTGCTGGGCTTGTTCCATTATCCATGGTTTTGGTCTAGACGAGCGCCGGGGCGCCGGTTCGCGCCCCGGATTCGGAGGCCCATGATGTCACGACCGGTCGTTACCCGTTTCGCCCCTTCGCCCACGGGCTTCCTGCATATCGGAGGCGCACGCACGGCCTTGTTCAACTGGCTCTACGCCCGTCGCATGGGGGGCAGGATGCTGTTGCGCATCGAGGATACCGATCGCGCGCGTTCCACTGAAGCCGCGATCGCGGCGATCCTTGACGGACTCTCCTGGCTGGGGCTCGATCATGACGGCGAAGTCTTCTATCAGCATGCCCGCGCTGAAAGGCATCGCGAAGCGGTCGACCAACTGCTCGCCGCCGGCAAGGCCTATCATTGCTACGCCTCGCAGGAAGAGCTCACCGCCATGCGCGAGCAGGCGCGCGCCGAGGGGCGCCCGATGCGCTATGACGGACGCTGGCGCGATCGCGATCCTGCCGAAGCGCCGGAAGGCGTGAGGCCGGTCGTGCGCCTCAAGGCGCCGCAGCAGGGTGAGACCGTGGTAGACGATCAGGTTCAGGGCCGCGTCTCCTGGCAGAACAAGGATCTCGACGATCTCGTGCTGTTACGCTCCGACGGCTCACCCACCTACATGCTCGCCGTCGTGGTCGATGATCACGATATGGGCGTGACCCATGTGATTCGCGGCGACGATCATTTCACCAACGCCGCCCGCCAGACCCAGATCTACGAGGCACTCGGCTGGGAGGTGCCCGTGATGGCCCATATCCCGCTGATCCACGGGCCGGACGGCGCCAAACTGTCGAAGCGTCACGGTGCGCTCGGGGTCGAGGCCTATCGCGAGATGGGCTATCTGCCGGAGGCTTTGCGCAATTATCTGGTGCGGCTCGGCTGGGCGCATGGCGACCAGGAAGTGTTTTCGACGCAGGAGATGACCGAGGCCTTCGATCTGCCGCAGATCGGGCGCTCGCCAGCGCGGTTCGATTTCGCCAAGCTGGAAAATCTCAACGGCATCTATCTGCGCCAGAGCGAGGATGCCCGCCTTCTGGAGGCGCTGGAGGCGATTTTGCCGCAGATCGGGCCGGAACGCGGTCTGTCCACGCCGCTGTCGCCGGAATTGCGCGAGAAATTCCGCGCCGCCATGCCCGGCCTGAAGGAGCGGGCCAAGACATTGGTCGAATTGCTCGATTCCGCATCCTTCCTCTACGCTGGACGGCCATTGCAGCTCGACGCAAAGGCTGCCAAAATTCTTGATGCTGATGCATCTGCGAGGCTGGAGGCCATCCTGCCCCGGCTGGAGGCGATTGCCGACTGGAATATCGAGACCACCGAGGCGGCCGTGCGCGCCCATGTGGAGGAGACGGGGATCAAGCTCGGGCAGATCGCCCAGCCCCTGCGTGCGGCGCTGACGGGCAAGGGCACGTCGCCGGGATTGTTTGATGTGATGGCGGTTCTGGGCCGGGAGGAATGCCTCGCCCGGATCGCCGACCGGATCACAGGGTGAATGCAGCACTGCACAATCGGCGTGCAGCCTTGCCATGCGGGTGGTCCGGGTCGCGTTTTTGTGCGTAGCGGGAATGCGCCCGCGCGCTTGAATATGGCGGGTGGATCGGATACCCAGACGCCAACGCTGCAACAGCGCCGCCATGCGGGGCGCAGGTTCAGGGCACCACGAAGGTGCGGGCCGGTCTCGACGCTGCGGTACATAACGAAAGGGCCATTGTCATGGACGGCAAGGACAGCACGCTCAAACTCGGTGGAAACGAGGTCACGCTTCCCTACAAGGAGGGCACGATCGGCCCCGGTGTCGTCGACATTTCGAAGCTCTACGCCCAGACCGGCGCCTTCACTTATGATCCCGGCTTCACCTCGACGGCGAGCTGCGAATCCTCGATCACTTATATCGATGGTGATGAGGGTACGCTGCTCTATCGCGGCTATCCGATCGAGCAACTCGCCGAGCATGGCGATTTCCTCGAGACCTGCTATCTGCTGCTCTATGGCGAATTGCCGACCCCGACGCAGAAGGCGGATTTCGATTATCGCGTCACGCGCCATACCATGGTGCATGACCAGATGAACCGCTTCTTCCTTGGCTTCCGTCGTGATGCGCATCCCATGGCGATCATGGTGGCGGTGACGGGCGCACTCTCGGCTTTCTATCACGACTCGACCGATATCTCGGATCCGAAGCAGCGCATGATCGCCTCGATGCGCATGATCGCGAAGATGCCGACCATTGCAGCGATGGCCTACAAATACTCGGTCGGCCAGCCCTTCATCTATCCCAAGAATGATCTCGACTACGCGGCGAATTTCCTGCGGATGTGCTTTGCGGTGCCTTGCGAGGATTACAAGGTCAATCCGATTCTGGCGCGCGCGCTCGAGCGGATCTTCATCCTGCACGCTGATCACGAGCAGAACGCCTCGACCTCGACGGTGCGTCTCGCCGGCTCCTCCGGCGCCAACCCCTTCGCCTGCATCTCCGCCGGCATCGCCTGCCTGTGGGGCCCCGCTCATGGCGGCGCCAACGAGGCGGCCTTGAAGATGCTCGAAGAGATCGGCACCCCCGATCGCGTGGCGGAATACG
>NZ_DATGCW010000191.1:0-5991 GCF_035311605.1 Saliniramus sp. | reverse complement strand
GTGCGCAAGGTCGCATCCGTGCTGGGCGAGGAATTCGATATCGAGATCCTGGAAATGCATCACCGCCAGAAGGTCGATGCCCCCTCGGGTACCGCCTTCATGCTTGGTGAGGCGGCGGCTGAGGGCCGTACGATCAATCTGGAGGAACGCTCGGTGCGTCATCGCGACGGCCATACCGGCGCGCGCGATCCCGGCGATATCGGTTTTGCGACCCTGCGCGGTGGCACGGTGGTCGGGGACCACTCCGTCATCTTCGCCGGCCCGCACGAGCGGATCGTGCTGCAGCACGTGGCAGAGCAGCGGATCCTGTTCGCGCGCGGCGCCGTGCGCGCGGCGATCTGGGGCAAGGGCAAGCCCGCCGGGTTCTATTCCATGGCCGATGTGCTCGGCCTCAACAACGTTTGAACGCAACGAAAGGATTGATGCGATGGAGCGCCTTCTCGTGCTCGTGCGACACGGCCAGAGCGAGTGGAACAAGCAGAACCTCTTCACCGGCTGGCGTGATCCGGGCCTCACCGAACTCGGTGTCGAGGAGGCCGTGCGCGGCGGGCGCCTGCTGAAGGAGAGGGGGCTGTCCTTCGATATCGCCTTCACCTCGGTGCTGACCCGGGCGCAGAAGACGCTCGATCTCATTCTCGCCGAGATCGGGCAGGAAGGGCTCGAAACCATGCGCGATCAAGCCCTCAACGAGCGCGATTACGGAGATCTCGCGGGGCTGAACAAGGATGATGCCCGCGCGAAATGGGGCGAGGAGCAGGTTCATATCTGGCGCCGCTCCTACGACGTGCAACCGCCCGGCGGCGAAAGCCTGCGCGACACAGTCGCCCGCGTGCTGCCCTATTACATCCGCGAAATCCAGCCACGTGTGATGCGCGGCGAGCGCGTCATCGTCTCCGCGCACGGCAACAGCCTGCGCGCGCTGATCATGGTGCTTGACGGCTATACGCCGGAAACGATTCCGGGGCTCGAACTCGGCACCGGAATTCCGATGGTCTACCGCCTCAACGCCGATACCACGGTGGCGAACCGCGAGATCCTTGAAGACTGACTCAAGCGCCCGCCTGTCCGGCCTTCAGCCGAAGACGAACGCCAGAAACGGCACTGCGGCGACACCTGCCGTCACGAGGCCCGCTGCCAGCATGGTGCGGTCGCGCTTTGCCGCGATCGCACGCAGGCGCCTTGCGAGGCTCTGCCCGTCCAGCCGGGCATTGTCGAGGACATACAACGCATCATCCCCGCTCAGGCCGAAGAAGGCGATTGCGTCGCCGAGGCCGTCTCCGGCGAGACCCTGCGCCCGCAACAGCGGGTCTGCATTGGCGATTTCGATTGGTGATGCCTGATACCGCAGGCGGCTGCGCGCATCGAACGGCGCTTCGTAATCCTCGGGGAAAGGCGCAAATTCCGTATTCGGACGACGTTCGAGCAAGGCCGCCCAGCGCTCAAGGCGTTCACGGCGGGTCAGCATTTCCCGCGGGCGGTGCGACGCGACATGTGCAACGCTATGGAGCTGATCAATACCCTCGTGTTTCATCGATCCCTCCTCTGCAATAGCCGCTGCCAGACTATACGTGTGGAGCGACAATTGTTCTGGAGTAAAATAGAAAGTTAACACTGCGACGGAATTTCGGCAAGTCATGATCCAAATTTGCACACCAAGTTATATTTTATTGCGCAGGTTTGGTTACGTGAATGCGAAATACGTAACAGAAATTAATATCAATTCGCCTGCAATGACCCCGGCAATGACGGAGCGCCGGGCGAGAAAGTACACCCCGATCCCCACGAGAACGGCGCCCAGGCGGGCGACGAGGGGCGCGGCAGCCAGCGCCCCGCTCGGCGTAAGCAGGAGCTTCATGACCACGGCGGCCAGCAGCGTGGTCGCGACGGCGCGGACCCAGACGATGATCTCCGAGCGTTCATCGAGCCCGCGCGAGACGACCACCCCGAGCGCCCGCCAGATCTCGCTCGGCAGAAAGCCGACCAGGATCAGCACGAGATAGGGCCATAGCGGCGCGATCGCGGCCTCCCAGGTGATCATCGCCGCCCCCGTCCGATCAGCCAGGCGAGCGTACCGCCCACGAGGCCCGTGGCGAGCAGATCGAAATCCGGTCCCACGAGCAGCGTGAACAGCGGCGCGAGCGCTGCGCCGAGGACAAGCGCGGACTGGTCGAGCAGCGTGCGCGCACCGGCGATCAGCGCAATTGTGAAGAATAATGGCGTCAGAAAGAGCAGGCCGGCTGCGAGAAAGGGCGGCACGGCGGCGCTCAGGAGAAAGCCGATCCCGGTCATCGTCGTCGCCACCATCAGGCAGGCATTGGCGAAGCCAAGGTAATAGCCGAAGCGCTCCTGCGGCGGCATGGTCGGCATGCGCCGGCTGCTCTCGACCCAGACGGTGACCGCAACATAATGCGCCACGAAGACCTGTGTGAGCAGGCTCTGCCCGGGCCGGCGCAGCATCGGCATCATCGAGACCGTCATGGGCAGAAGGCGGATCGAGGAGAGCGAAACGGCCACCGCCACCAGCGGCAGCGCCGTCCCGCCGGCTATCCCGCCGAACAGGATTACCTGCGCAGGCGCGGCCCACATCAGAAAAGTCGACAGGACGGCTGCGAGGAAGGGAAATCCGACATCCTGCGCGAGCGAGCCGACGCCCAGGAGCGAGAAGCCGACGATCCAGGCCGGCAGCACCAGCGCGTCGCGAATGCCGCGCAGGAGGGGGGAGGGGCCGGACAAGGGTGCGCTGCCGCCTGCTTCCTCGCCATCGCGCCGCTCGTCGCGCTTCGCTTGCTCGTTCATGCCCCTATTGATCATGAAGCCGCGCGCCAGGCCATGGGAAATCCGCAACGGCGCCGGGGCATCGTCGCCAGCCACCCCGCGCAGCGCGCTTTTCCCAGACCGGAGCGGGAAGGATGCGCGGTTTCGGCGCGTGCGCCGGGGCCTGGCTTCTGATAAAGACAGGGCGAAGAAACCGATAATCGACAGGGCCGGAAACGATGGACATGATCCGCAACGATGCGCGCAAGCGCCCCGACGCCGCCACGCTCGCAACGCTGACGCAGGCGCTCACGGATCTCGTGGGCGCGCGCCTCTCCACCGCGCAGGCGGTGCGCGAGCAGCACGCCAACACGCTGACCTGGGTCGAGAATCAGGCCCCGGATATTGTCGTTTTCGCGGAGAGCACCGAGGAAGTCTCGCAGGTCGTGAAACTGTGCGCGCAGCATGACGTTCCCGTCATCCCCTTCGGCACCGGCACCTCCTTCGAAGGACACACCAATGCGCCCTATGGCGGCGTCTCGATCGATACCAGCCGGATGAACGCCGTGATCGCCGTCCATGCGGAGGATCTCGACTGCGTGGTGCAGCCGGGTATCACGCGCAAGGCGCTCAACGAATATCTGCGTGATATGGGGCTGTTCTTCCCGATCGATCCGGGCGCTGATGCCTCGCTCGGCGGCATGGTCGGCACCCGTGCCTCCGGCACCAATGCGGTGCGCTACGGCACGATGAAGGACAACGTGCTCGCGCTCACCGTGGTCATGCCCAACGGCGATATCGTCAATACCTCCCGCCGCGCCAAGAAGTCGAGCGCCGGCTATGATCTGACCCGTCTGATGGTTGGCTCCGAAGGCACGCTCGGCATCATCACCGAGATCACGCTCAGGCTGCACGGCATTCCCGAGGCGATTTCCGGCGGCATCTGCCCGTTCCCGAGCATCGCGGCAGCCTGCGAGGCGGTGATCATCACCATCCAGTCCGGCATTCCGATGGCGCGGATCGAACTGATCGACGAGATGCAGGTGCGCGCCATCAACCTGTATTCCAAGACCACGCTGGAGGAGCGCCCCCAGCTCTTCCTCGAATTCCACGGCTCGGAAGAGGGCGTGAAGGAACAGGCGGCGCGGTTTGGCGAGATCGCCGAGGAATTCGGCGGCGGCCCCTTCGCCTGGACGACGCAGGCCGAGGAACGCACCCGCCTGTGGCAGGCACGGCATGACGCCTATTGGGCGGCAATGGCCCTGCGCCCTGGCGCAAAGGGCATTTCCACAGATGTCTGCGTTCCGATCTCGCGGCTCGCCGAATGCGTCGAGGCAACGCAGCACGACATTGCCGAAGCCGGGCTGATGGCGCCGATCGTCGGCCATGTCGGCGACGGCAATTTCCATGTGCTGCCGCTGGTCGATATGGAAAACGAAGAAGAAATCGCCAAGGCGAAACACTTCGTCGAGCGCCTCGTCGAACGCGCACTCGAGATGGAGGGCACCTGCACCGGTGAGCACGGTGTTGGCCAGATGAAGATGAAATACCTCGAATCGGAGCACGGTGCCGAGGCGCTTGCGGTGATGCGGGCGATCAAGCACGCTCTCGATCCGCAGAACATCATGAATCCCGGCAAGATCGTCTCCTGGTGAGGCGCCATTCCGGCGCGCGCGAATGCGCCGGGATGCAAATCCGCGATTTTCTGACCCGATCCGGCTTGCAAAGCTGGACGGCGGCGTCGGGTTTCGTCATGGTTCGGCCATGCTACGGGGTTAACTCCGTGCCGAACCTGTTGAATTCGATCGCTGGCGTGAAGGGGTCCATGGGCCTTGCGTGACAGTCTGACCGCTCTGGCGGCTATCGTCATACTGATCCTCGTGGCAGCACTCGCGATCCCGCCTTTCGTCGACTGGGAGGAGAGGCGTCTTGATCTCGAGGCGGCGCTGTCGCGCGCCGCCGGCATTCCGGTGGAGACGCGCGGCACGATCGATCTCCGGCTGCTGCCGTCCCCGCGCATGCGGGTCGACGGCCTGACCATCGGCATTCCCGATGGCGCATCGCCCTCTCTGGTCGCGCAGAATGTCGCTGCGGAAATGGAGCTGACGGCGCTGTTGCGCGGGCAGGTGCGCTTCAGCAATATCGGCATTGCCCGCGCCGATCTGCGCCTTCCGATGGAGGAAGGCGCGCTGCGGTTTCCCGAGCGCATGCGTGAGGGGCCCGAAGCGCTGGGCGCGCTCGCCTTCGATGATCTCGCCATCACCGCGCTCAGCGTGACGACGATCACGCCTGAATTTGGCGCCATGCGTCGGGCCGAGCTCGCCAATCTGCGCCTGGATGCGCCCTCGCTGGCCGGACCATGGCGGATCGAGGGGATCTATGGCGGCGATACATTCCGCCTCGGTACCGGGACGCTCAGTGATGATCTCTCCATGGAGATGCGGCTCGTCGGCGGTGTGGATACACCGTTGCGATACGATATCGACGCGACGCTGCAACTGCTTCCCGAGGCCTCCCGCTATCGCCCGCTCCTCGACGGCGAGATGCGGATCGTTGCGCTCCCCGACGCCGAGATGGTGGCGGAGCCCGCCACGCAGGACCCGGTCGTGCTCAGTGGTAATTTCGCCAGTGATGGGCCCGGTTTCGCCTTGTCCGCATTGCGACTCGAACTGGGCGATCCGTCGCTCGGCTCGCAGCTCGAGGGCAGCGGCTTTCTGCGCCTCGACGACCCGCGCCTAAGGCTCGAACTGGCCGGACGCCGGCTGGCGCTCGACACGATCACGGCCAGCCCGCGTTCCGGGCTGCTGACGTCCTGGTTCGGGGAGGAGGGGCCGCGAACGCCGCTGCCGCCGATTGATCTCGCGCTCGAACTCGGCAGCGTCGGTCTTGCCGGCGAGGAACTGCTCGACGTGACGCTTCGTGCGATGCTCGAGAACGGCGAATTGCAGATCGCCCAAAGCACGGTAACGCTGCCCGGTGAGGCGCGGCTGTCCTTTGCCGGCGCCGTTGATCTGACCGCGCGGGACCGGATTGCGGGCGATGCCAGGCTGGTCGCGGCTGATGGGGACCGCCTTGCGCGCTATCTCGGGCGTATCGGCCTGGAAGGGCCCTGGCTCGGGTTGGTGCGCGGGCCCGACCTCGACATTGCCGGCCAGGTGGCCATCGATCCTGAAGGGGTGAGCGTAGACGATCTGGCCTTTCGGGCCGGCGCTGCGCAGATCGGCGGCAGCGTGGAGT
>NZ_DATGCW010000190.1:0-13554 GCF_035311605.1 Saliniramus sp. | reverse complement strand
AGCAATCCCGGACGTAACCGCGTCGCCGGCACCGGGGATGCATTCTCGCGCACGCAAGGCACGATCCGTCTCGAAAGCGACTGGTCGCGCCATGAATTCTCCCTCGATCTGCGCGGCGGGTTCGATGCCTTTCGTCGCGATTCCGCCAATGACCGTCCCTCCGGCGATGCAAATGCGGCGCTGCGCCTCGACGCGACCACCGACACGCGAATCACCCTCGGCGCCCGCGGTGACCTCGACAGCGAGCGCCCCGGCGGGAGGGATATCGCCGATACGATCACCAACCGCACCACGATCATCGACTATGCCGGCAGCATCGCCCTCGATCATGAGCCGGGCCGGGTCCGGCTCGGCCTGCGCGGAACCGTGGGGCGTACCGAACATGCTTCCGGGCGCGGCACGGATGGACGGCAGATCAGCCAGCGCGAACGCGATCTCACCCGCTACGAGATCGCCGCGCGCGCCGGTTACGAGATCGCGCCCGGCTTCATTCCCTTCGCCGAGATCGCCCTCGATCGCCGCCGCTATGACCGCGCCGGTGCTGACGGGACCCGCCGCTCCTCGACCGGGCTGACCGGGCTTGTCGGTGCGCGGCTCGAACTGACCCGCCTCCTCACCGGCGAGATATCCGGCGGATATCAGCAACGCCGCCATGATGCTCCGGGGCGACGCGAACTGACCGGTTTCGTCGCCGATGCGGCGCTCGAATGGGAGATCACACCGATCACCCGGGTACGGGTCAACGGCTTCAGCCGCCTCGACGAGACGACGCGCGTTGGTGCGCGGGCGACGCGTGCCATGGGTATCGGATTTGATCTGGAGCATGCCCTGCGCCATCGCCTCCTTGCCCGCGCCTCCTATGCCCATGAGATCGCGCGCTTCGGTGGCGGCGGGCCGATCGAGCGCACGAACCGCGCCGGATTCGGACTTGACTATACGTTGAACCGCCATGGCGTCGTTTCCCTCGACTATCGCTGGGAGGGGCAGCGCAGCACGGAGCCCGCACGCGGCCATGATGCCAGCCTCTACCTTCTGGGCATGCGCCTGCGCTATTGATGCGCCCGGTGGTGCGATCAACGCATCGCTGTTGCGCCGCTCCCCGATCAGGGCGATGCTGTCGGTCGAAGGTGACGTTTCCGAATCGCCGTGTGAGGGTCAAGGCCGATGAAAACCATTCTGCTTCCCACCGCGCCGCATGATCTGATGCCGGCGACCCTGGAGACGGCATTGCGTTTCGCGCGCCAATGCGAGGCCTATATCGAAGGTTTTGCCCTGCGCCCGCCACTGGCCGAAATCGTCTCTGTCGACATGGTGATGGGTCTGACCTGGGCCGCCGACGAGCGCGGCGATGCCGAGGGCGAGGCACAGGCCCGCCAGATCTTCGAGGATTTCATGAAGGCCCATGACGTGCCGCGCGATGCAGGCGCCATGGGCAAGCTCTGCTGGCGCTGGAATGCCGATGTCCCCGCGGGCGACGAATTCGTCGGCAGCCATTCGCGCATCTTCGACGTCACGGTCCTTGGCAAGCCCGGCCAGCGCGCGGCGGGTCCGCGCATGGCGACGCTGGAAGCCGTCCTGTTCGAGGGCGGTCGCCCCGTCCTGATCGCGCCGGAAAAGCCGCCGGAGACGATCGGCGAGACCATCCTGATCGCCTGGAACGGCTCGACGGAAACCGCCCATGTCGTCGCCATGGCCATGCCGCTGCTCCATCGGGCGAAGCGCATCGTGGTGCTCACCGCCGAGGGGGCCGTGGTGCCCGGTCCTTCCGGCGACCAGCTCGCCAAGGCTCTGCGCCGCCACGGGCTGGATGTGGAAGCGGTCGCGCTGCAATCGGGCAAGGGGCATCCGGGGCAGGTTATTCTGGACCATGCCGAGAAAATCGGCTGCGACCTCCTGATCAAGGGCGCCTACACCCAAAGCCGCATCCGCCAGATGATCTTCGGCGGCGCCACCAGCCACATTCTGGCCAATGCCCGCATTCCGGTCTTCATGGCGCATTAGCGCGAGATGGTTTACCAAAACCCATGACGGCTTGAACTCTTCTGGCGGACATCAATCCCTCGGGGACCATTCCTCGAGGCGGCCCGAAACGCGGGCGTTTGTCCGATAACCTCTCGCAGTCGTAGAGGCGGGTTGACGCCTCGAGACTTATCCGGATGCGGGGATTCATAGTGGCAAGAAACGTCAAAGCGCCAGCGGGCCAATCCGTTTTCAGGCCCGGTCAGGAGTGCCCCGGCTTCCTGAGCCTCAGGGCAGGATCCATCCGCGTCACTCTGGCGGGTGCTTCCGGTCGGGAAGTGGTCCTCTATCGTGTGCGGCCGGGGGAAGTCTGCCTGCAAACATTTTCGTGCCTGATGGATGGTCGCGTTTACGGGGCTGAGGGCATCGTCGAAAGTGACATTGAAGGCGAAATGATACCGGCAGGAGAATTTCACCAGCGCCTTGAAGCCGACGAAGACTTTCGCCACGCCCTCATGGCGTCAGTTGCGCTGCGTTTTTCCGAATATCAGGAACTGGTTGAAGACATCGCCCTGACAGCTTTCGATGCGCGGCTGGCCAAGACTTTACTCAAGCTGGCAAATGACCTTGGAATCGTGCGTGCGTCCCACGCGGCGCTGGCAGCCGAGACTGCTTCCGGGCGCGCCTATGTAACGCGTCGGCTCAATGCATTTGCCAAACAGGGCTTCGTGGAGCAGCGGCACGAAGGCATTTTCATCGCCGACAGAAACGCGTTGGAACAGATTTTCGCAGATGCACGGTGACAAAGTCACCGTCGGAGGCGCCGTGAATGCGATAGAGTCCCGACCAGTCACATCCACAGGAGCAATAAAATGGCCAGGAATGAAGGAAATATCGATCGCGCCCTGCGCGTCATCGTCGGACTTGCACTGCTCTCCATCGTGTTCGTCGGCCCGCAGACGCTGTGGGGACTGATCGGGATAATCCCGCTTGCGACCGGCCTCGTCGGCATATGCCCGCTCTACGCGATGTTGGGAATCAGGACCTGCTCGATCAAGAGTTGAATGATTCGGCGTCATGCTGTCCGCCGGGCCGGGCCAGGAATTCCGGGGTCGACCAGACAATATCCGGCCGGCGATCCGAACCAGGGACGAAAGCCGTAGGCGGAGCATTCATACGCGCCCCCCGGTCCGAAGCCGACCGGGGGGCGCGTGGGTTATTTCGGCTGCATGCGCAGGGCGCCGTCGAGGCGCACGATTTCCCCGTTGAGCATGTCGTTGTCGATGAACGCACCGACGAGCTTGGCGTATTCCTCCGGCTTGCCGAGCCGCGAGGGGAAGGGCACGTTGGCTTCCAGCGCCTTGCGGTATTCCTCGGTGATGCTCTCGAACATCGGCGTATGGAACAGGCCGGGCAGGATCGTCATCACGCGAATGCCGGAGGTGGAGAGATCGCGCGCCATGGGCAGGGTGAGGCCGACCACGCCGGCCTTGGAGGCGGCATAGGCGGCCTGGCCGATCTGGCCGTCCTGGGCAGCGACGGAGGCAGTCATCACGATCACGCCGCGCCCGCCATCCTCGGTGATCGGGTTGAGCACGGCCATGCCGGCAGCGGCGCGGGCGCTGGCGGCAAAGGTGCCGACCAGATTGATCTGCACGGTCTTTGCGAAGCTCGCCATGTCGTGCGGCACGAGTTCGCCGGTCTCGCGCTTCTTCGATACCGTGCGCTTGCCAGGCGCCACGCCGGCGCAATTGACCAGCACGCGCTCGATGCCGTGCGCGGCACGGGCGCGGGCAAAGCCGGCTTCGAGGGAAGCGTCGTCGGTGACGTCGACCTTCACGAACAGCCCGCCGATATCCCTGGCGATGGCTTCGCCGCGCTCTTCGTTGAGGTCGAACAGGGTGACCTTCACCCCGTGTCCGGCCAGCATGCGCGCGGTGCCTTCGCCGAGGCCGGATGCGCCGCCGGTCACGATTGCCGCCATGGTGTTGTCGAGTTTCATGATCATCCTCCGAAAGTGTCTTTATGCTCCCGCTATCGGCGGCCTGCGCGGTTTTGTCCAGTCGGTGAGATGCGGATAAGGCGGTGCGAGCGCGCGGTTTCGGCGGCGGCGTCAACCATCCGTTTACCAAGTTTGGGGATTCTGCCGGCATGAGCATCATCCGCACCGCCATCAGCGCTCTCGCGCTTTCCGCCATCCTCGCGATACCCGCCGCCGTGAGCGTCGTCGCGCAGCCGGATTACCGCGCCTGTTTCAGCCAGCTTCGCGGCCAGGCCCAGCAGGCCGGGGTCACGGCTGCGACCTTCGACCGGGTGATGGGCTCTGTCTCACCCGATCGCGAGGTGCTGAAGTTTCTCGATCGCCAGCCGGAATTTCGCACCCCGATCTGGGATTACCTGGCCGGGCTCGTCGATGAGGAACGCGTCGAGGACGGTCGGCGCATGATGCGACGCCATCAGCGCGAACTCGCCACCGCCGAAGAGCGTTTCGACGTCCCCGCCACCGTGATCGCCGCGATCTGGGGGGTCGAATCGAATTACGGGCAGAACATGGGCAAGCGCCCGCTGCTCGAATCACTCTCCGCACTCGCCTGCGAGGGCCGCAGGCAGAGCTTCTTTCGCAGCGAGCTGGTCTCGACCCTGCGCATCATCCAGAATGGCGACATCCCGGTTTCCGACCTGCGCGGCTCCTGGGCCGGCGCTTTCGGCCAGACCCAGTTCATCCCCTCCACCTTCCTGCGCGTCGCCGTGGACATGACCGGCGACGGGCGTCGCGACATCATCAATTCGGTGGCCGATGCGCTGGGCTCGACGGCGGCCTATCTGTCGCGCTCGCGCTGGCAATCAGGCCTGCGCTGGGGCTACGAAGTGAGGTTGCCGAGCGGCTTCGACACCTCCCTGGCAGGCCGCGACAAGAAGCGCGACATCGATTTCTGGCGCCAGCGCGGCGTGCGCACGATGGACGGCTCGACCCTCCCCGGTTCCGGCGTGCGCGCCGTGCTGCTGCCCGCCGGAATCGAGGGCCCGGCCTTCCTGGTCTCGCGCAATTTTGACGCGATCTTCTCCTATAATCACGCTGAATCCTACGCGCTCGCCATCGCGCTGCTGGCCGATCGCATCGCCGGCCTGCCCGGGATCCAGACCCCTTGGCCGACAGACGATCCGCCCCTGTCGCGGGCCGAGCGTCGCGAGGTGCAGGAGCGCCTGATCCGCGCCGGCTACGATATCGGCGATGTCGACGGCATCATCGGCTCGAAAACCCGCGCGGCCGTGCGCGACATGCAGCAACGGCTCGGCATGGAAGCCACGGGCCGCGCTGGCGGGAAACTGTTGCAGGCGATGCGGGGGCGGTGATCCGCCGCTCACATCACCACTTCGATCAGGAACGGCCCTTCATGGGCCAGCCCCTCGCGGAAGGCGGCGGCGAATTCGGGGACGGTTTCGACGCGCCGTGCCGTGACGCCGAGACCTTCAGCAACGCTCACCCAGTCGATGGCAGGGTGGTCGAGGGAGAGCATGTCGCGCGCCTTGGGTCCGGGATTCTCCGCGCCGACATTGGCGAGCTCGCCGTTGAGGATGGCATAGGAGCGGTTCGACCAGATGCAGTTGAGGATGTTGAGCTTCTCGCGCGCCTGCGTCCACAGCCCCTGTACCGTATACATGCCCGAGCCATCCGCCTCGAGCGCGATCACCTGCCGGTCCGGGCAGGCAATCGCCGCGCCGGTGGCGAGCGGAATGCCCACACCGATGGCGCCGCCGGTGAGCTGCAACCAGTCATGCGGCGGCGCGCCGGCAGTGGCGGGGAAGAAGTTGCGGCCTGTCGTCACCGATTCGTCGGTGATGATGGCATTTTCCGGGATCAGCGCGCCGAGTACCAGCGCGATCGAGGCCGGATCGAGCGGGCCGTCCTCGGGAATCTCCGGGCGATGCGCCGGGGTGAGATCGGGTGTGGCATCGCCTGCCACCTTCCCGGCGAGCCGCGCCAGCGCATCCGCCTGATCCTGGGTGATATCGGCCAGAAGATGGATCTCGCAGCTTTCGGGAGCCAGTCGGGAGGGCTTGCCCGGATAGCCGAAGAAACCGACCGGGTCCTTTGCGCCCACCAGCACGATATGCTTGAAACCCTCGAGCTTCTCCACGGCCTGATCGACCGGATAGGGAATGCGGTCCACCGCGACACGCCCGGCCCCGCGCTCCATGCGCGCATTCGAGGTCTGCGCCATCACATGCTGGCCGGTGCCGCGCGCGATCCGCGAGGCGTCTTCGAGCGGCCGCGCCCGCACCGCCCTGTCGCCGAGCAGCAACAGCGTCTTCTCGCCGGAGGTGAGAATTGCCGCAATGGCGTCTATCACCGCCTCGTCGACCGTCTCGCGTTCCGGGATCGCCGGCACTGTCGCGACCGGCCCGCCCTCGCTCCAGGCGGTATCGGCGGGCAGGATCAGCGTGGCGATCTGGCCCGGCGCGGTCTGCGCGGCGGCGATCGCCTCGGCACCGTCGGCAGCGACGTCCCGCGAGGAGCGCGAGGTCTTCATCCAGGGCGAATATTGCCGCGCCAGCATCTCGATATCGGCGGTGAGCGGCGCGTCGTGTTCGAGGTGGTAGGTGGCGTGCTCGCCAACCACGTTGATCATGGGCGAGCGCGCCCGCGAGGCATTGTGAATATTGGCCAGCCCGTTGGCCAGGCCGGGGCCGAGATGCAAAAGCGTCGCGGCGGGCTTCTCCGCCATGCGCGCATAGCCGTCGGCGGCGCCGGTCACCACCCCCTCGAACAGGCAGAGCACGCAGCGTATGCCGTCCACCCGGTCGAGGGCCGCGACGAAATGCATCTCGGACGTGCCGGGATTGGCGAAACAGACTTCCACATCCCCCGCAACCAGCGTGCGGACCAGACTCTCGGCACCGTTCATGGATGAATTCCCCTCAAAGACTTAGCGCATCGTTTCGTCAGGTCGGGCGCTGGCGCGAGAGTGCCACGGGCGCCGCCACCGGCACAATCGGATCAAGGCTCGCGAAGCGACAAGCCGGTTTTGGTCTTTTGCGCGGGAGGGGGTGCAGTTGATCCGGAAACGACGATGCCGGCGCGTGGCCGGCATCGTGCTTGATCAGACGGTTGGGTCGATATCGCTCAGAAGAAGGCCTGCAGGCCGGTCTGGGCGCGACCCAGGATCAGCGCATGAACGTCGTGCGTGCCCTCGTAGGTGTTCACCGTCTCCAGGTTCTGGGCATGGCGCATGACCATGTATTCTTCCGAGATGCCGTTGCCGCCGTGCATGTCGCGGGCCATGCGGGCGATGTCGAGGGCCTTGCCGCAATTGTTGCGCTTGACCAGCGAGATCATCTCCGGCGCCGCGCGTCCCTCATCCATCAGGCGACCGACGCGCAGCGAGCCCTGCAGGCCCAGCGTGATCTCGGTCTGCATGTCGGCGAGCTTCTTCTGCACCAGCTGCGTCTGCGCCAGCGGTCGCCCGAACTGCTTGCGGTCGAGGGTGTATTGACGCCCGCGGAACCAGCAATCCTCCGCAGCCCCCATCACGCCCCAGGAAATGCCGTAGCGGGCACGGTTGAGGCAGCCAAACGGGCCCTTCAGGCCCGACACGTTGGGCAGCAGCGCATCTTCACCGACCTCGACGCCGTCCATCACGATCTCGCCGGTGATCGATGCGCGCAGGCTGAGCTTGCCGCCGATCTTGGGCGCGGAGAGGCCCTTCATGCCCTTCTCCAGCACGAAGCCGCGAATCGCGCCGTCATGGGCTTCCGACTTCGCCCAGACGACGAAGACATCGGCGATGGGCGAGTTCGAGATCCACATCTTCGAACCGGAGATGACGTAACCGCCATCGACCTTCTTCGCCACCGTCTTCATGCCGCCGGGATCGGAGCCGGCATCCGGCTCGGTGAGGCCGAAGCAGCCGACATATTCGCCGCTGGCGAGCTTGGGCAGGTACTTCTTGCGCTGGTTCTCGTCGCCATAGGCGTAGATCGGATACATCACCAGCGAGGATTGCACGCTCATCATCGAGCGATAGCCCGAATCGATCCGCTCCACCTCGCGCGCCACGAGCCCATAGGCGACATAGCCGGCACCGACGCCGCCATATTCCTCGGGTATGGTGACGCCGAGCAGGCCGAGCTCGCCCATTTCGTTGAAGATCTCGCGGTCGGTCTTCTCCTGCGCGTAGGCTTCGAGCACGCGCGGCAGGAGCTTCTCCTGACAATAGGCATGCGCCGTGTCGCGGATCATGCGCTCGTCATCGGTGAGCTGATCTTCGAGCAGGAACGCATCGTCCCACTTGAAGCTTGCCTGGGCCGGCGCGTCCTTGGGAGTGGTTTGCGGTAGAGCCATGGTCCGGTTTCCTTCTTCTTGATCCTCGTCGCGCTCTCCGGCGCGTCATTTCCCTCGCCCTCGATCTCTTCGCTCAAGCAGGAGAGGCCCGGGCGAGGCCATCTGTCATCGTGTTCCTCGACCTGCGCATATAAGCCATCCGGGCTTTGAAACCAGCCTCGCGACCGCTGTCATTTCCAGGAACGAGCCAAGCAACCGTGCGCCGACATGCGTGGGAACCACAGATGCCCTACCCGCTTGCCGACCGCTTTGGATGATGTCGGCGGGAAGGTCGATGCGGTCGAGAGCGTGGTGCGCCTCAACAGGTACTGAACGGGTCTCCATGGTTCCTCGAACGCTTTCCTGTTCCGGCAAAGTCGGCGTCAAAATCCGCGTTTTGCGTATCATGCGCAATACAATTCTTCACAATACGCCCTGCGAAACATCCGCGCGGCGTCGTGCGGGAAGAAAGCAGGGATGCACGCATGGGCGATTTCCGCAGGAAACGCCGTCGGTACGGTTGTCACCAACGCGCCCGGCGGCTATGGCGTAACGCGCAAGCGATGATCGGCGCGTGGCGCCGTCAGCCGGGGAATACATCCATGAAAGCGCGCGTCACCGTCACCTTGAAGAACGGGGTTCTCGATCCGCAGGGCAAGGCGATCGAGGGGGCCCTCAAATCCCTCGACATTGCCGGGGTGAATTCGGTGCGCCAGGGCAAGGTCTTCGATATCGAGATCGATGCGGCAGATGCCGATGCGGCCCGCGCCACGCTGGAACAGGCCTGCGAGCGGCTGCTCGCCAATACCGTGATCGAGAATTACCGCATCGAGCTCGTCTGAGCCGTCGATCGCCGCGAGGAGCGAGGCCATGCGCGCCGCCATCATCACATTTCCCGGTTCCAATCGCGACGGTGACGTCGACCGCGCCCTGCGACAGGCGGGCGCCGAGACGTTTTCCGTCTGGCATGGCGATGACGCGCTGCCGCCAGGAACCGATCTTGCCGTCCTGCCGGGTGGCTTTTCCTACGGGGATTATCTGCGATGCGGAGCCATTGCGGCGCGCTCGCCGGCCATGGATGCGGTGCGCGCGCATGCCGCACGCGGCGGGTTGGTGCTCGGCATCTGCAACGGATTTCAGATGTTGTGCGAATCGGGGCTGCTGCCGGGCGTGCTGATGCGTAATGCGCAGCTGCGTTTCATCTGCCGCCGACAGCATCTGCGGGTCGAGCGCAACGACACGGCCTTCACCTCGGCCTACGCACAAGGCGAGGTGATCGATGTCTGCGTGGCCCATGGCGAAGGTAATTACGTCGCCGATCCCGAGACACTCGCCCGGCTCGAGGGCGACGGACGCGTGGCGTTCCGCTATTGTGACGCGCATGGTGAGGTCACCGATGCAGCCAATTGCAACGGCTCGCTAAACGCGATTGCGGGAATTTACTCTCGCGGCTTCAACGTGCTCGGCATGATGCCGCATCCGGAGAATCTGATAGACCCGCTTATCGGTGGAACCGACGGAGCGGGCCTGTTCGCGAGCCTGTGCCGCGCGAAGGCTGACGCCGCCTGAAGGCGACGCCGGCTTCCTCTCGGATCAGCCGACGAGACGCACCGTATCACGGCGCTCTTCGCGCGACGGACAGCTGATCATGAAGCGCAGATCGTCATAATCGCGATCCGAGCGGCCCCACTGGGGCGGACGATCCTCGAGCCCGATGAAGAGGTAATAGCCTTCACGACAACCCTGCTCTTCGCGTGCCGGGTTACGGTCGCGGCCACGAATATCGGGAATGATGCCACCTTCGCTCTCGACACGGCATTCCTCCCGCGTTCGGCAGAGTATGGTTTCGAGGATATTCACTTCAAAGTTGAAGCTGAAGGCTTCGGGGGCTTCGGCATCACGGGTCGTATCGCTGTAGAACTCGTAGATGCGCGCGCGCGCCGAGCCACGCAGGCCCGGATCGCGATTGGCACCGCGCGTGTTGCGCATCATGTAGCTGACTTCTTCATCCGTGGCACAATCGACATCAATCGCTTCCGCCGGCTCGAATCCGCCGAATCGATCGTTATCAGCGACCTTGACGAAGTCCATTCGCTCCTGGCGCGCATACGGATCCGGATCAACCGGCCCGAGGCGTTCATCGGTGGCGGGATTGTAGCAATATGCGAAAAGCTCGTTGAAATCGGCCGCGTCCGAGTTCAGCACCTCGAAGATATTCTCCGTTGCCCGGGTTTGGACCCGCCCCTCGGCGATCGCCGTCACGCCCACATCGAGATTGGGACGCAGCACCGCACCGATCGTCATCGGCAGCACCGCATCCGAGGTCACGCGCACGCGATTGATACCGATCCATTCGGCGGAGACGCTGATACCCTCCAGCTCGGCGCGATGGTAGAAATTGCCCATGAAGGTCTGCTCGATATCGAGCTGCCGCCCTTCCTGACGCGCCATCACCGCCTGCAGAGCTGTCGAATCCGCTGCATTCTGCATCGCGGCACGCACGTCCGTGGCGCGGCTGAAATCCATCGCGAAGCCGGCAAAGGCGAAGATCGGGATCACGGCAAGACCGAAAATCAGAGCAACTCCGCCGTTTTCGTCTCGCGCTGCGCGTGTGATCAGGGACATCGGCATTCTCCACACAATGTTTCGCATTTGTGGAAAATGTGAGCGATTTACGTGCCATTTACTTTGTTTCGATGCGGCACGGATTCGAACGTTCTACCGTGGGTTGGCAATCCATGGGTGTTTCATTTTAACAACCTGCACCAGCATGACGCAGGCACGCCTTGATTGTGGCATGGGCCGCACATTCCCCGTTTCCCGCCTGCGGCGTTGCGCTTGGCCATGTGACGGGCTATGGCCTTGTCGCATCAGCGAGCAGGCGAGGCGAGCATGACCGGCGACACCTTCACGATCACCCCGGAACTGGTGCAGGAGCACGGGCTCAAGCCCGATGAATATGTGCGCTTCACCGCCCTGATCGGGCGCGAGCCGACCCTGACCGAGCTCGGCATCGTCTCGGCCATGTGGAACGAGCACTGCTCCTACAAATCCTCGCGCAAGCACCTGCGCGGCTTGCCCACCAGTGCGCCATGGGTGATCCAGGGGCCGGGCGAGAATGCCGGCGTGATCGATATCGGCGACGGGCTGGCCTGCATCTTCAAGATGGAGAGCCACAACCATCCGAGCTTCATCGAGCCCTATCAGGGCGCGGCGACGGGTGTCGGCGGCATCCTGCGCGATGTGTTTACCATGGGTGCGCGCCCCATCGCCGCGCTCAACGCGCTGCGTTTCGGCTCCCCCGATCACCCGAAGACCCGCCATCTCGTCTCCGGCGTGGTGCACGGGATCGGCGGTTACGGCAATTCCTTCGGCGTGCCGACTGTGGGCGGATCCGTCGGGTTCCATTCGCGCTACGACGGCAACATCCTCGTCAATGCCATGGCGGTAGGCCTCGCGAAGACCGACGAGATCTTCTACGCCAAGGCCACGGGCGTGGGGAATCCGATTGTCTATCTCGGCTCCAAGACCGGGCGCGACGGCATCCACGGCGCCACCATGGCCTCGGCCAGTTTCGACGAATCAGCCGAGGAAAAACGGCCCACCGTGCAGGTCGGCGACCCGTTTGCCGAAAAACTCCTGCTCGAAGCCTGCCTCGAACTGATGAAGTCCGGCGCCGTCATTGCCATCCAGGACATGGGCGCCGCCGGACTGACCTCCTCGTCCGTGGAGATGGGTGCCAAGGGCAATCTCGGCATCGCGCTCGATCTCGACGCGGTGCCCTGCCGCGAGGAGGGCATGAGCGCCTATGAAATGATGCTCTCCGAAAGCCAGGAGCGCATGCTGATGGTGCTCGAGCCCGGCATGGAGGACGAGGCGCAGGCCATTTTCCGCAAATGGGAGCTCGATTTTGCCATTATCGGCAAGACCACCGACACGCTGCGTTTCGTCGTGAAGCACAAGGGCCGGATCGAGGCGGATCTGCCGATCAAGGAACTCGGCGACGAGGCGCCGGTCTATGATCGCCCCCACACCCCGACACCGCCGCGCCCGGTGATCACGGCCTCCGAGGTCAAGCCTCCCCTGCGTGATCTGGAGGCGCTGCTCGAGCTTCTAAACACGCCGGATCTGTCCTCGAAGCGCTGGGTATTCGAACAATACGACCACCTCATCCTCGGCAATACCGTGCAGACGCCGGGTGGCGACGCTGCAATCGTGCGCGTCGAGGACGGGCCGAAGGGGCTCGCGCTCACCACCGACGTCACGCCCCGCTATTGCGAGGCCGATCCGGTCGAGGGCGGCAAACAGGCGGTGGCGGAAGCCTATCGCAACATCTGCGCCGTGGGCGGCACCCCGCTGGCCATCACCGACAATCTGAATTTCGGCAATCCCGAGCGCCCGCATTTCATGGGGCAGCTCGTCGGCTGCATCCGGGGCATTGGCGAGGCCTGCGCCGCGCTCGATTTCCCCGTCGTCTCGGGCAATGTCTCGCTCTACAATGAGACGAACGAGATCGGCATCCTGCCCACGCCCACCATCGGCGGGGTGGGTCTTCTCGATGATTGCACCCGCCACGCCACGATCGGCTTTCGACGCGATGACGACGTCATCCTCCTGATCGGCGAAACTGCGGGCTGGCTCGGTGCCTCGACCTATCTCGCGGAGATCTGCGGACGCGAAGAGGGCGCACCGCCGCCCGTCGATCTGGAGCGCGAGCGCGCCCATGGCGGCTTCGTGCGCGCCGCGATCGCCGCCGGGCGGCTGGATACGGTGCACGACATCTCCGATGGCGGGCTTGCGGTGGCTCTGGCCGAGATGGCCATGGCCGGCAATATGGGGGCGAGCATCGACACTCTGCCTGACGGGCCTTCCCACGCCATGCTGTTCGGCGAGGATCAGGGCCGCTATCTCCTCGCCCTGCCCGAAGATGCGGCGGAGCGCGTGATGGCGGATGCCCAGAGCGCAGGAATTTTCGTCATGAAACTGGGCCGATCCGGCGGAGATGCGTTGATTCTGCCCGACGGTCAGGCCATATCTGTGACAGCGCTGAAACAAGCGCATGAGAGCTGGCTGCCTGATTACATGGCAGCCGAACCGGCCTGAGGAGAGTATCGCCCATGCCCATGGAAGCCCGCGACATCGAGACGATGATCAAGGAAGCCATACCGGATGCCACGGTCGAGATCCGCGATCTTGCCGGGGACGGCGATCACTACGCCGCAACGGTGACCTCGGCCGCATTCAAGGGCAAGAGCCGGGTGCAGCAGCACCAG
>NZ_DATGCW010000189.1:0-2816 GCF_035311605.1 Saliniramus sp. | reverse complement strand
GGGCAGGCCGCCATCGCGGATGAGCAGGTTGGAGCCGCGCCCGATCACGGTGAGCGGGAGATCGCGGGGGCGCTGTGCGAGAAACAGCGCCAGATCCTCCTCGTCGGCAGGCTCGAACAGGATCTGCGCCGGCCCGCCGGTGCGAAACCAGGAGAGCGGCGCCGCCGGCGCATTCGCCGTGAGCGTGCCGCGCAGATCCGGGATCGCGGCGCGGATGTCCTGCCTGCGATCGGGAAAGCCGCTCACCTGCGCTCTCCCGACGGGGCCGTCTCGCGCGTGGCGAGCTGATCAGGCAAGGCATAGGCCCATTGCGTGATGTTGCCGGCGCCCAGAAACATCACGTAATCGCCGGGCTCGGCCAGATCCGCGATGATGCCGGGCAGAGCATCGGGCGTGTCGAGCGCCATCACCGAGCGGTGCCCGCGCGCTTTCAGGCCGGTGACAAGCCCGTCGCGATCGGCGCCGGGAATATGGGCCTCGCCGGCGGCATAGACATCGGCGACGATCACCGTATCGGCATCGTTGAAACAGGTGCAGAAGTCATCGAACAGCGCATGCAGGCGGGTATGGCGATGCGGCTGCACGATGGCGATGACCTTGCCTTCGGCGGAGGCGCGGGCGGCCTTGAGCACGGCGGCGATCTCCACCGGGTGATGGCCGTAATCGTCGAAGATGGTGGCGCCGTTCCATGCCCCCGTGCGGGTGAAGCGTCGCTTGACGCCACCGAAACCGGCCAGCGCGTCGCGGATCGCATCCGGACTCATGCCCAGTTCATAGGCGAGTGCGAGCGCGCCGACGGCGTTGAGCATGTTGTGATGACCGGGCATGGGCATGACGAGATCGGATATCACCACGCTCTCGGCCCTCTTGCGGTCGTGGATCGTCACGCTGAACCGGCTCTGCCCGCCGGTCAGATCGATATCATGCACGCGCACGTCCGCTTGCCGGTTGGTACCGTAGGTCACGATTCGCCGGTCCTCGATACGCCCGACGAGATCCTGCACCGCCGGGTGATCGATGCACATTACCGCGAAACCGTAGAACGGGATGTTCTCGATGAAGCTGAAGAACGCCGCCTTGACCGCGTCATAGGTCTCGAAATGATCGAGATGCTCGGCATCGATATTGGTGACAATGGCATAGTCACAGGGCAGCTTCAGGAAGGTGCCGTCGGATTCGTCGGCCTCGACCACCATCCAGTCGCCCTTGCCCATACGGGCGTTCGTGCCATAGGCGTTGATGATGCCGCCATTGATCACCGTCGGATCGAAAGTCCCGCCTTCCAGAAGCGTGGCGACGATGGAGGTGGTGGTGGTCTTGCCGTGGGTGCCGGCGATGGCGATCGCCGTCTTTAGCCGCATCAGCTCGGCGAGCATCTCGGCGCGCCGCACCACGGGCAGGCGCAATTCACGCGCGGCCACGAGTTCGGGATTGTCGCGCCGGATCGCGGTGGAGACGACGACGACTTCCGCATCCTGCACGTTCTCGGCCGCATGGCCGGTGAAGGTGCGAATACCTTTTTCCGCGAGCCGCGCCACATTCGCATTGCCGGCGGAGGCATCCGAGCCCTGCACCGTATAACCGAGATTGTGCATCACTTCCGCGATGCCCGACATGCCGATCCCCCCGATACCGATGAAATGGATGGGGCCGAGTTTCGGGGGCAGTTTCATGGTGGTTCTCTCGTTTGGGCGCTCAGCCCTGCTTGCTGGCGAGACGCATGACCAGATCGGCGAGACGCTCCGCCGCATCCGGGATCCCTGCGCTCTTGGCTGCCTGCGCCGCTTTCGTCAAGCCTTCTGCATCGGCCAGACGCGTGGTGAGCTCCTGCGCCAGACGCTGCGGCGTAAATTCCGTTTGTGGAAGCATCAGGGCGGCGCCGGCATCGGAAAGCAGCGCGGCGTTGGCGGCCTGGTCCTGATCGAGCGCGCCGGGTAGCGGCACGAGGATGGCCGGACGCCCGATCACGGCGAGTTCGGAAACGGTCGAGGCGCCCGAACGTGAGATGATCAGATGCGCTTTCGCGATTCGTCCTGGCAAATCCCTGAAGAACGGCTCGATTTCGGCTTTGACACCGCTCGCCGCGTAGGCTTCGCGCACCCGCTCCAGATCCTCGGGCCGCGCCTGCTGCGTGATGCGAATGCGCGCGCGCATTTCCGGCGTGAGCAGCGCCATGGCCTGTGGCACGATATCCGACATGATCCGCGCGCCCTGGCTGCCGCCGAAGACGAGGAGCGCAAGGGGCGCGTCGGCGCTGATCTCGGGATAGGGGATTTTTGCTGCTTCCAGTACGTTCGCGCGCACCGGATTGCCCGTCATCACGAGCTTCGCCTTCACCGCGCCGGATATGCCACGCAACTCCGGGACGCTCGAGGCCAGATGCGTCACGCGCCCGGCGAGGAAGCGGTTGGCGCGCCCGATCACGCCGTTCTGCTCGTGGAGAACCGTCCTGCAGCCTGCAAGACTGCCCGCAAGCAGGGGCGGGACGGTGGGATAGCCGCCGAAGCCGACCACGACGTCCGGTCGCGTCCGGGCGATCAGCCGGCGGGCCTGGAAGAATCCGCGCGCCAGCGTCACCACCGCCCTGAGCGCCGCGAGCGGTGAGCGCCCCGAAGGCGTCGCGGCGGGAATGGCGACGACCTTGTCGGCGGGAAAGCGCTCGGCCAGTTCCCCGATGCGGTTGTCGGTGACCAGCAAGATCTCGAAGCCGCGTGCGCGCAGGATGCCGGCCAGCGCCTCGGCGGGGAAGAGATGCCCGCCCGTGCCGCCGGCGGAGATCATCACGCGGGGTTTGTCGGCATTCATGCTCAGGCTCC
>NZ_DATGCW010000188.1:0-19803 GCF_035311605.1 Saliniramus sp. | reverse complement strand
CCGAGGCGCGCCCAGCGTGTTGTACCGCGTGGACGATACTGCTTTTCGAGCGCAATGATGCGCGCGATCGCTTCCGCATGCGGGAGGTCCGCCGCGCGCTCCAGTTCGCCCGCCAGCAGCGTTTCGCGATGCAGATTGTCCGCGGATGTGCCAGGCGCCGGATCGTCGAACAGGCCGTCCTGCTTCGGCTCGGCCTCGCGCATCAAATTGCGCGAATCAGCGCCTGGAAGCTCGACCATTCACCCGCGCTGCGGCCCGCCCTTGCGCCATCCGGATCGGAGATCCACAGCAACAGCCCTCGCACCTCGTCGGGCTCGATCAGACGATGAAATTCCTCTGCCGTCAGCTTGCGGTCGGGCAGGTCGACGAGAGGATAATCGAGCAGGGTCGACAGCGCGGCAGCGGCGGCTTCATCGGTGCGCTGGTCGGTCGCAACATCAAGTCCGAGGCACTGCTCTGGCGAGCGCAGGAACGGCCCGACATTCCAGTCGCGCGCCTGACGCCGGTTGCGGAAGACATCGCCGCGAATTTGCAGATCGACCAGCGGACGCACCGTGCGCGGCAGCGTCTGCGGATGTTTAAGCGCCGCGCCCGCGATATCGGGCATCAGAATGACCGGGATTATGCCCTCTCCCGGCGAGGCACCAGGGAAATCGGTATCGATCAGGCAGCGCAGCCAGATGGCCGGACCGACCCCCTCTTTGGGAGCGTAATCTCCCGGCTGGTAGAGAGCAACGCCGCACGCCGCCAGCATTTCCCGCAAGCGTGGAAACACGGCGGTGAACTGCCGCTCCGGATCCGGCCACAGCAACGCCGCCGGCCACTGCGCGCCGCGCTCGAACGCCTCCGCCGCATCCTCCAGGGCACCGGCCAGACCGTCAATGTCGTCGCCGTCATCACCCCCAGCCCCTCTTCACCGGGGAAAGGGAAGGTGTGGCGCGACGTTCATGGAGCGCGATCATCTTAAAAAACAAATCACAACCGTTCGGTTTAAAGGAATTACACCCTTCCCCCTACCCTCACATCGGAAACAGATCATGCGGCAGGCGACCGCTGCGGATGAGCCAGAGGAAGGCTGTCAGCGTCACCACCGAGACCACCGTCCCGGCCAGCACGCAGGCGGAGGCACGCTCGATTCCGACATTGTACTGCGTGGAGATCACGAAGATGTTGAGCGCGGGCGGCAGCGCCGCCATCACGATCGCGGCGAACACCCACATCGGATCGAACACCCCGATCGCCGAGAGCAGCACCCAGACCAGCAAGGGGTGGATGATCAGCTTGATCACCACGAGAAACGGCACCTCCGGCGGGATTCGCTTCGTCTTGCCCCCGCCCGTCAGCGCCACGGTGACGCCGAGCAGAAACAGCGCCGAGGGCGCGGCGGCGTTGGCGAGCCATTCGGTCATGGTGTCGATGGTCGAGGGCACAGACAGCGCGAAATAGCTGAAGACCACGCCCAGCACGGTTGCGATATTGAACGGATGGGTGACGACGCGAAAAGCCACCTCCCCCGCCATTCGCAACGGGCCCTGCTTCTCGACACCGGCAATCGCCATCAGGAGCGGAATCAGCGAGAACAGCAGCAGGTTGTCGAAGACGAAGATCAGCACCACCGGCGCCGTCGCGGCCGGGCCGAGCGCGGCCAGGATCAGCGGCGGGCCCATATAACCGATATTGGAATAGGACCCCGCCACCCCTTGCATCACCGCCTGGGGCAGATCACGCGTAAACCACCAGCCGGCGGTGAAGGCGAGCGCGAAGGCGCAATAGGTCGCCAGCGTCGTCGCGATGACGAAGGGCCAGTTGGCAAGCTCATCGATCGGCTTGTCGGCGACCAGGCGGAAAAACAGGCAGGGCAGCGCAATATAGATCAGGAAGAACTGCATCCAGGCAAGCCCGCCGTTCTCCAGATCGACGAGCTTCGCACAGATGAATCCTATGGCGATCAGCCCGAAGAACGGGGCGATCAGATCGAGAAGCCCGATCAGATCGGACATGCTGGGTTGCTCCGAAACAAGGGCGAGGCGTACGGGTGCTCACCCTAATCGGGCAGGCGGCATTTCGACAACCGATGAATAACACCCACACGGCTTCCGGCAACCTGCGCGGATATGCGGGGATCGTACGCCATTCGGCCTTTGATTCCGAAGGGAAAGCACCTATTTTCTGTAGCGAAAGGGGTCAGGCATGACAGTACGCGTCGCCAAGTTCTCGATCGGACAAGTGGTTCGGCATCGGTATTATCCGTTCCGCGGCATCATCTTCGACGTCGATCCGGCATTTGCCAATACCGAGGAATGGTGGTTGGCGATCCCGGAGGATGTGCGCCCGCACAAGGAGCAGCCATTCTACCATCTCTTCGCCGAGAACGCGCAGACGGAATACGTCGCCTATGTTTCGGAGCAAAATCTCGTGCCCGACGATTCCGACGCACCCTTGCGCCACCCGATGGTGCCCTCGATGTTCGAGCGCCAGCCCGACGGGGCCTATCGCCCGAAAGCCGGCACCGCGAACTGAGAACGGGCCGCGCGCCCAATGAAAAAAGCCGGGTCGCAAAACCCGGCTTTCTTTAATGCCCAAGACGGTGCAGGGAAATCACTGGGCTTGCTGCTGAAGACGCTCGCGCATCTCGTCGGAACGACGCTGCAGCTCTTCCTGGAGACGGCGCTGCTGCTCTTCCAGCTCCTGCGGGTCGATCGGATCACCCTCGAAACCCGCAGTGAAGCCCTCAAGCGGCACGGCGAAGGTCACGACCTGGCCGACCTGGTTCTGGACGCTGACATTGAGCGTCTCGCCGGCCTTGAACTGGTCGATAACGTCATCGTCGATATTCGCCTCGGCGAAGCAGCCATTGGGGAAGCAGATCGCATAGCTGCCATTGATCGGGCGATTCTGATCGGCCGCGAAGCGGATGCCGGGCTGCAGCAACAGACCCAGCGGCATCAGCATGCGCACGACACGGTTCGGCTCATTCGCCTCGCCGCCTTCGATGTCATACACGGCCACGGCCATCAGCGGCTCGCCATCCTCGGAGACGAAGTCGCGCGTGGTATAGCAGATTTCCGCCTCGGTCGCGGGATCTGTGCCACAGACCTTGGTCCACTCCGTTTGCGAAGGCTCGGGGACGACCGGAACGGTCACCGGGCCGCCACCCTGCCCTTGTGTAGGCGCCATCGGGGCGGCCCCCTCGGGCGGCGGAGTTTGCGCGAGCACGGCGCCGGGAGCGATCGCAACGCCTGCAATGGCGAGGGCTGCGACCAGGCCCAGGGAGGTCCGCATTTTCGCGGGGCGCGTCGAGAATGCCATGCGTTGATCCTTCATGGTTCGATGGTGCCCGGCGCCGCCACTGCGCCGCCGTTGCGACCCTGTAATCCTGATGACACCACGCCGTGATCGCCGAATACGGCGAAGCGATGGCATCTGCGACGCCCTTCTAGCGTTTCACCGCGCCGCTTTCCAGTCGTTTTCGCAGGCGATGATCATGATAGGATCATGGTGATTCGAGAATCGCGTCACACTGAAGGATTTCCCATGCCTCGCCATGTCTCGCGCTGCACCGTCTTCGCCATGCATTGCGCACTTGCTCTCGGCCTGGCCGTGGCCACCTTGCTCGGAGGCGACCAGGCCGCCGCGCAGGACGGACCGGTTACCTGGAGCCACGGCATCGCCATGCATGGCGAACCGGCATTGCCGGCGGATTTTTCGCATTTTCCCTATGCGAACCCTGATGCGCCTAAGGGCGGGCGCTTCACCAGAGCGTTGCATGGCACCTTCGACAGCCTCAACACCTATATCGTGCGCGGCGTGGCGCCGGATGCTGTGCCCAATTACGTCCTCGAACCGCTGATGGCGCGCTCCCTCGACGAGCCTTTCTCGCTCTATCCGCTGCTGGCCGAGGCCGTGGCGCTGCCGGATGACCGCTCGTCGATCACGTTTCGGCTGAATCCCGCCGCCCGTTTCGCCGATGGCGAGCCGGTGACAGCGCACGACGTCGCCTTCAGCTTCGAGACGCTCAGGGAATACGGGCGCCCCTATTTCCGCGCGAATTACGGGCAGGTCTCCGAAGTGGAAATCATTGATGATCGCACCATCCGCTTCGACCTGTCACAGACCGATGATCGCGAGTTGCCGCTGCTGCTCGGCCTGATGCGGGTGATGCCGGCCCATGCCATGGATGCCGAGACGTTCCAGACGACCTTCCTGGAGGGCCCGATCGGCTCCGGGCCTTACATGGTCAGCGACGTCCGCCCCGGCGAACGGCTCACGCTCACCCGGCGCGAAGATTATTGGGGCGCGGATCTACCGAGCCGTCGCGGAAAGTACAATTTCGACACGATCCGTTACGAATTCTTTCGAGATGGCAATACGATGTTCGAGGCTTTCAAGACGGGACTTTATGATCTTCGCATCGAGAATGATGCCACGCGCTGGGCCACGGGCTATGATTTTCCCGGCCTGAATGACGGGCTTATCGTGCGCGCGGAAGTCCCGATCGATCAACCGCGTGGCATGAACGGCTTCGTCTTCAACACCCGCCGGGATCTGTTTTCGGATATCCGCGTGCGGGAGGCGCTGACGGCGCTGTTCGATTTCGAATGGGTCAACCGCAATCTCTCCTACGGGCTGATGGCGCGCACGCAGAGCTATTTCGAGGGCTCCGAACTCGCTTCGACCGGCCATTCGGCGACCGAGGCCGAGCGCACCCTGCTTGCCCCCTTCCCCGATGCGGTGCGTCCCGGGATCATGGACGGAACCTGGCAGCCGCCCGGTCCGGATGGTTCCGGGCGTGACCGGGCGATGGCGCGTTTTGCCATGAATCTCCTCGCCGACGCTGGCTGGCGCCTCGACGGCAACGCGCTGCGCCACAGCGCGAGCGGTGAGCCCTTCGCCTTTGAATTCCTTGCCGTTTCCCGCACGCAGGAACGCCTCGCGCTGAACTACGCGCAGAACCTGCGCCGGCTCGGCATCGACATGCGTGTGCGCATCGTGGACGACGCGCAATACTGGCGCCGGCTCGCCTCCTTCGATTTCGACATGATCGAGTGGACCTGGGGCGTTTCGGCCTCGCCCGGCAACGAGCAGCGCAACCGCTGGAGTTCCGTCGCCGCGCAGAATGACGGCTCGCTCAACTTCGCCGGCGCGCAGGAACCGGCGATCGACGCGATGATCGATGCGATGCTCGAAGCGCATGACCGCGAGGAATTCGTCGCCGCCGTGCGCGCACTCGATCGTGTGCTGCTCTCCGGCTTCTACGCCATCCCGCTGATGCACCAGCCTGATCTGTGGCTTGCCAATGATGCCGGGCTGCGGCGACCGGATGCGGTACCGATGATGGGTCTGCCGCCGGAACTGTGGTGGCGCGAATCGGAGTGACGCGGCATGATCAAGCCGGACGAATCGCAAAATGGGGGGACGCGGTGTTCATGAAACCGCCCGCACAGGCACGTTGGGCGCCGGATACCGGCGAGGAATCCCCATCGCCGGCTGACACAAACGCGAACGGCCCCGCCGCCCTGTTCGCGCGGCGCGCATTGGCCGATCCCGGTGGGACCGCCCTCCTCCCGCAACCCGGCGGCATGCAATGGTCGGGGCGCGAAGAAATTTCGCTCACCAATGCCGAGGCCGAGATGGCAATATCCCGGCTCGCGGCGCAATTAGCCACGTTCGGTCTGCCGCCGCGCGCCTTGTTCGGCGTCGCCCTCCCCGCTGGGCCCGAGGCCTGTCTCACCATCGCCGCGCTGGAGCGCGCGGGCCTCACGCCCTGCCTGATCCCGCTCTCATGGTCCCCGGAGCAGATCGGCTCCGTCGTCGAAAGCCTCGGCCTTGTCGGCGTCGCGACGCAGAGCCGCGTCGGCGAACTGACTCCGGCACTGGAATGGCGCGACCTCGCCATGCGTTATTTCGGCCTGCGTTTCCTCACCGCTTTCGGCCCTGCCGTCCCCGACGGCTTCACCGATCTCGACGCTGTCATGGCGCAATCCGGCGTGCCGGCTGCGATATCGGCCGATCCGGCTGCTGTGCCGGGGCCGTCGGGTTATGTCAGCTTCGATCAATCCGACGGTAAGGCGGACGGCGCGCCAGTGGCATGGTTTCGCAGCTGGGCTTCGGCGCGTGCCGCCGCCGAGAGCTTCGTCGCCGCGACAGACATGTCGCCACGGGAGCGGCTGCTCACGCTGATCGCGCAGGATGATCATCGCGGGCTCACTACCGGTCTGATGGCGGCATTGGTCAGCGGCTGTGCGCTTGAAGCGCACGGGCTGTTTTCGAGCAATGCGCTGGCGCAGAGCCTCCCCGGTGAGGGGCCGTTACGGCTCGTCGCACCCGGCTGGACGGAGGTCGATCTCGCACGGCTCGACTTCCCTGAAAATCTCTGTGGCGTTGTGCTCGTGCATGAGGCACCGGTCCGCTTCAAGGCGCAGACGCCCCTCACCCACGGCGTGACTGACGCCCTCGCCTTCGGTGAAATCGCACTGCTCACCCAGCCTCGCGATGCGCGGGGGCGTTTCGCCCTTTCGCTCGACAGGCCGGATGCGGATGCTTCCATGCTGGCCGTGCGGCGTGAGGCGGATGGAAGCATTCAGTTTCGCGGCATGGCGGCGCAGGCCGCACCGCTTGACGGGCGGACACCGCCGGTCGAGGCGGATATCTGGCGCGATTGCGGGTTCATTGCAGAGGTTTTTGCCGGAATCGTCATCGGCGTGACCCGCGCCCCCGCCTCCGGCACCGATCCGGCAGCCTGATCGCTGATTTGCACTGCATAAAATTGCAGGAGAATACGGGTATTTCACACTCGACTCCGGAACGCGCGGCGGCTAGCCTTATTATCGAGGTGGCTATCGATCACACCCGGCCCTGGACATCGCATGTCAGATCTCAAGCGTATCATCGTCGTTGATAACGGCGATCGTGAACCGCAGGCGGCCCTTTCAGCCGAACTGGCCGAACTGGGCTATGCCAGCATCACCACCTCCGTTGAAGCGGCGCCGGACGTCTTCGCCTCGATCGTCGAGCCAGATGCCGTGCTGCTCGACATTCCCGGTGACAGCGACGCGCGCACCGATGCGGCCTTCGCCGCCTTTGCCGACCGGCTCGAGCGCACCCATCCGGACATTCCGGTAATCCGCCACGAAGGCGTGGGCGCGAGCCTCAGCAACGCGAATCTCGCAACCCTGCAGAGCCGGATCGGGCTGGTGGCAACGTTCGCGAATCCGGTGAAACCCCCGCGCCTGTGAAGCGTTGCTCCCGGTACATGGCTTGACCTTTCTCAAGGCGTAATCGTGCGCCACGCGTCAGGCTGTGTGCAATCAAGAGCTTTTCGCACACATGCAAACGGGGAGATCGTCATGGCTGAATCCGACGAATTCGTGATCTGGTTCGAGGGCCTGCGGCGCAAGGATGGCGAGAAGGTCGGGGGCAAGAATTCCTCTCTGGGCGAAATGGTCCAGACCCTGAAGGGCCATGGCATCAGCGTCCCGGATGGTTTCGCCACCACATCCGACGCCTATTGGCGCTTCGTTGATGCCAATGATCTGCGCGATTTCATCGCCGATCATATCGGCGCCTGGGAGAATGGTGATGCCAGTCTGGCCGAGACCGGCAAAGCCATCCGCAAGGCTTTCGTGAAGGCGGCATGGCCGAAGGATCTGGCCGAGAATATCCTCGCCTCCTATCGTGAGCTTTCCGGAAAATATGATATGAACGAGGCGGATGTCGCTGTTCGTTCGAGTGCCACTGCAGAAGACTTGCCCGATGCGAGCTTTGCCGGCCAGCAGGAGAGCTTCCTCAACATCACTGGCGAGAAGGCGCTGCTCGATGCCTGCCGGCGCTGCTACGCGTCGCTCTTCACCGACCGCGCGATCAGCTATCGCAAGGCCAAGGGTTTCGACCATTTCAAGGTCGCGCTTTCGGTCGGCGTGCAGAAAATGGTGCGCGCCGATATCGGCGCATCCGGCGTGATGTTTTCGATCGATACCGAGACCGGCTTCGAGCGCGCCGTGCTGATCAACGCCGCCTGGGGGCTTGGCGAGAACGTGGTGCAGGGCGCGGTCGATCCGGATGAATATACCGTGTTCAAGCCTCTGCTCGACAACGAGAAGCTGATGCCGATCCTCGAGAAGAAGCGCGGCTCCAAGAAGATCAAGATGATCTACGCCAAATCCGGTGATAATCCCGTGCGCAACGTCAAGACGTCGCAGAAGGAGCGTGATGCACAGGTGCTCAGCGACGCGGAGATCGTCCAGCTTGCGCGCTGGGCGCGTGATATCGAGCGCCACTATGAATGCCCGATGGATATCGAATGGGCCCGCGATGGCGAGAATGGCGGGCTGTTCATCGTCCAGGCGCGCCCGGAGACCGTGCAATCGCGGCTCGATGCCGGTGAGTTGAAGCATTATACGGTAACGAAGAAGGGCAAGACGCTCGTCTCCGGTCTCGCCATCGGCGACAGCGTCGTCACCGGCGAAGTCAGCGTGATCAAGAGCGTCAAGGATATCGACAAGTTCGTCGATGGTTCGATCCTGGTCACCGACACCACCGATCCCGACTGGGTGCCGATCATGAAACGCGCTGCCGCGATCGTCACCGACCATGGCGGGCGCACTTCCCATGCCGCCATCGTCAGCCGCGAGCTCGGCCTGCCGGCGCTCGTGGGCACCGGCGACGCGACTCAGACCCTGCACGACGAGCAGGAGGTCACCGTTTCCTGCGCCGAGGGTGATGAGGGTTTCGTTTATGAGGGGATCGGCGAATATGACGTCGAGACACTGTCCCTCGACGACATTCCCGAGACGCGCACGAAGATCATGCTCAATGTCGGCAACCCCTCCGCCGCCTTCCGCTGGTGGCGCCTGCCGGCTGAGGGTGTCGGCCTTGCGCGCATGGAATTTGTCATCAACAACTGGATCAAGGTCCATCCGGTCGCCCTTACCCGCTTCGACAAGCTGGAAGATGACGAGGCGCGCAAGACGATTGAGGAGCTGACACGCGGATACGACGACAAGGGCGACTATTTTGTCGACCGGCTGGCCCAGGGGCTCGCAAAGATCGCGGCGACCTATTACCCCAAGCCGACCATCGTGCGGATGAGCGACTTCAAGACCAACGAATATGCCGGGCTGATCGGCGGCGCCCAGTTCGAGCCGCAGGAAGAGAACCCGATGCTCGGCTTCCGGGGCGCCTCGCGCTATTATTCCGATCGCTATCGCGACGGTTTCGCGCTCGAATGCCGCGCCATCCGCAAGCTGCGCGAGGAAATCGGCCTCGACAATGTCGTCGTGATGATCCCCTTCTGCCGGTCCCTCGACGAGGCCGACAAAGTGCTCGAAGTGATGGCGGAGAACGGTTTGCTGCGCGGCGAGAAGGGCTTGCAGGTCTATGTGATGTGCGAGATCCCCTCCAACGTCATCCTCGCCGAGGAATTCGCCAAACGCTTCGACGGGTTTTCGATCGGCTCCAACGATCTCACCCAGCTTACGCTTGGCGTCGATCGCGATGCGGGCAGCCTGTCGCAATTGTTCGACGAGCAGGATACGGCGGTGAAATGGATGATCGGTCATGTGATAGAGGCGGCCAACAAGGCCGGGGTCAAGATCGGCCTGTGCGGCCAGGCGCCGAGCGACCACCCGGAATTCGCGGCTTTCCTCGTCGAGAAGGGCATCGATACGATTTCCGTCACGCCCGACAGCTTTCTGCAGGTCAAGGAGGTAGTGAAACGCTGCGAGGATCAGGGGTGAGCCTCGCGCGCCGCCGTTTGCGCGTCTAAACTCTCCGGAGAATCAGAAAGCGGCAAAGCCCGCTCTCCGGGGAGGATTACTGATGGTCACGCTCACCTTTCACGGTGCCGCGCATGCGGTGACAGGCTCGTGCTTTCTGCTCCAGAGCGCCGCGGCGAAGGTACTGATCGATTGCGGGCTGGTGCAGGGCGCCAAATCCGAGCGTGAGCTCAACTATCGCCCCTTCCCATTCAATCCCGCCTCGCTCGATGCGCTGGTGCTGACCCATGCGCATATCGACCATTCCGGCCTCGTGCCCAAACTGAGTGGCGCAGGCTTTGCCGGCCCGATCTTCGCAACCGCACCGACGACGGATCTGTGCCGCATCATGCTCCCGGATTCCGGCCATATCCAGGAGATGGAGGTTGCCCAGCTCAATCGCCGCAACGCCCGGCGCGGACGCAAGCAGGTCACGCCGATCTATACGGCACAGGCTGCCACACAGGCGCTGGAACAGTTCTCGCCGGTTGCCTATGAGAGTTGGCAGAGCGTCGCTCCGGGTATCCGGATCCGCTTCTGGAATGCCGGCCACCTGCTCGGTTCAGCCTCCGTAGAATTCGAAATCGCTTCAGGAAATGGAGGCAACCCCTTGCGATTGCTGGCTTCCGGCGATATCGGCCCGGAATTCAAGCTGCTTCATCCTGATCCGGATGCGCCGAACGGCTTCGATTATGTGATCTGCGAGAGCACCTATGGCGATCGTGACCGCAGCGATGCGAGCGAGGCGCAAAGGCGTGCATTGCTGCGCAAGGAGGTGGTCGGCGCGATGGAGGCCGGTGGGGCGCTGATCATCCCCTCCTTCGCCGTCGAGCGCACGCAGGAGCTTCTCGTCGATCTTGCCCATCTGATCGACAGCCGCGCCATCCCGCGCACGCCGATCTTCATCGATTCACCACTCGCCACCCGCGCCAGTGAGACCTTCGCCGCTCACGCTCATGAGCTCGAACACGGCGACGCCTTGCGCGAGGCGATGCGCGCACCCTATGTGCGCTTTACCGAGAGCGTCGAGGCCTCCAAATCGCTCGATCGGCTCAGCGGCTTCCATATCATCATCTCGGCCAGCGGCATGGCTGATGCGGGTCGCGTACGTCATCATCTCAAGCACTGGCTATGGAACAGCAAGGCGACCGTGCTGTTCGTCGGCTTTCAGGCCCAGGGTACGCTCGGGCGGATCCTTCAGGAAGGCGCGGATCGGGTCCGAATCATGGGGGACGAGATCCGCGTGCGCGCCCGCATCCGTACGCTCGACCTCTATTCCGGCCATGCAGACGGCGCGGGCCTGCGCGACTGGATCGCCGATCGAATGCCGATCAAGGGCGGTATCTTCCTCACCCATGGCGAGGAGCAGGCTCTGAACGGGCTGGCTGCTCGCATTGCCGATATCGTGCCGCGCGATCGCATCCACCTGCCGCAGCTCGATGATCACTTCACGCTCACCCCCGAGGGCGCCGTCCTGAACGAAACCGAGCGCCATCCGCGCGTGCCACACGAGGCCGTGGCGCATCAGGACTGGAGCAATGAGATGTCGCGCCTCATCCTCGATCTCAATGAGGCCGTCGAAGCCGAGGCCGATGCCCGCGGCAAGCGCGCCCTGATCCGCAAGCTGCGGAGGGCGCTGGAAGAGGCATGAGGCGCGACCTCCGGCGCGGCAACCGGGGCACGCCTCATTCCAGGCTTCCGGCATTGCGCCGACGGGCGATACTTTCAAGTTTTCGCTGATAGGCCGCGATGCCATGATCGGCAAAAAGCGCCGAAAGGTGCCCGGGCGCAAGCTGCATGACCGTGCCGATGAGCTTTCCCCAGACGAAGTACCTGAAACGAAACCAGCCCGCTGCGGCGCCGATCTTCAACCACGGCCTCCCCTCGTGATCGGCGAGAAAGCGAAGATCACCGGCATGCTGGAAGCCCACGAAACCCTTCTCGGCACGCCGCTTGAGCCAACCGATGAGCGGCCATTCCGGCAGAAGACCGATCAGCCATTCCGAGACCGCGCCTCCCGGCACCGTGGGGATGCAATCGGCACCATTGACCACACGATAAACCGGCGTCTTCAGCCCGTCCGACCATTCCGGCGCACCGACGCGGGGGCTGCCAAAGGTGTAACTGGCCGCGATGAGGTGACTTTTCTCGAGGTTACAGGTGGCGCTGAGCGCCAGCGCGCCACCCAATGAGTGACCCGTCACGAAGAGTTGGCAATGCGGATCGCGCTCGCGCAGCTGCTGCAGAGCGGCTTCGATCTGCCCGTGCACGCTCTTATAGGCAAGCGAGAATCCGCGATGCATCTTGCCGGTCGGCGTTTCGTAGAAGCGCGCATTCAGATTGGTGACGATATCCTTGCGGTCCTTCTCGGTCCCGCGAAAAACCAGTACGCCGTAAGCGTCGGTCCGATGGGCGAGATAGCCGCACGTCCCGGTGTCCGGGCTGTCGAAAACGGCAGTGAGAGCCAGATCCGCCTGCGCCAGCGCTGCCGCAAGTTGCTCGTAAGACTCGTGGTCGCGCTCGAAGGGCAGATAAGCGAGGCCCGACAGGACTGACATGACCCAGGCCATGCGATCCGAGTAGGCGGCACGCAAAAGAGGAAGCGCAAGCAGCGAACCTGCCTCCGCAAAAGGAAGCTGCGCACCTTCCCTGCGGATGTCTGGAGCGACGAGGAAGAGCTTCCCATCCGGCGAATCGATCGTAACACTGCCGTCTCGCCGCGCGCAGGCGATATATTCGGCGAGGCCGATATCGTCATTCAATGATGGATCGTTTTGCCCGTGGGGCACATCAACCCCTCCTCTTAGCCAAGCTTACCGTATATAATCATGGCTGGTTTTTTAATACAATAATTTATCTTTGATTGTTTTTGGATGACTTCCACCGACCCCCTCCTGCGCGCGTCGCAGAAGATTCCCGGCTCCGTTGCGGGGCTGCGACACATGGAAAAGCAGATTGTATACGAAGGGCATGGAAGTGGCCGGCCAATTCATCGATGATCGGCAACGGGAGGCGACCTGCGCCTTTCGGGGGCCATGCGGCCCGCCGCAGACCGAGCCGCCGACCTTGCACAAGCGCAAGATCCCCGCAGGCGCCGACAAAAGCAGCTCGTCGACGGTCCACATCGGCCTGCAGGACACTGGTCCTATAGGAATTTCGTCAGGGGGGCGCGATCTCAGGCGCGCTCCCGGCAGCGATCGCCTCGGCTGATCATTGAAGCGGCGAGGCGTCGCTGCATACCGCCCGCGATAAGTTCGACTTAACAGGCCTGCGCCCCACACGTCACGCATGCAGCGTGGCAGCGTCGTCTTCGATCCCGGCATGGAAGGCGGGTTTGGCAATCCGCCAGGGGCGGGCTTCGTCGGCGAGGATCGCCTCCGAGGGACGCAGGCGTCGCAGGGCGCCGTCGCCGGTCACCTCGTTGATCTCGAAGAAGCCGAGAACCTGCAACCTCGCCGCCATGCGCTTCGTCGCGCGGTCGGTTGCGCTGACGGGGATCGAACCGGCACTGTAGACGGCATCCATCAGGCTCTTTTGATCACGGAAGGCGCTCGCCCCACTGCTCCCGCCGGGAAAGCGCACGATCGTCGCGCTCCGCGGTTCGAAAAGGGAAGGCTTGCCGGTCGACGATGTGATGCCGCTGGTGGCGGGGCCGTCAAAGGCGGCGCGGGTGATGTCCCGATCGCCAAAATCTTGCGAGTCACTCATGCTGACGCTACTCACTACTGGTTACTGCTACGCGAATCGATGTTCAGTCTGGGTGCGTTGCGTTAAGAGCAGGTGAACCGACCTCCCCTCACGATCCGGAGCCGCCCTTGCAGCCCTCACGAGATATTGCCCGCCTGATCGACATCATGGCCGCCTTGCGCGATCCCGAGACCGGCTGCGCCTGGGATGTCCGGCAGGATTTCGCCAGCATCGCGCCCTATACGATCGAGGAAGCACACGAAGTGGCCGATGCGATCGCGCGCGGGGATCTTGAAGATCTTCGCGAAGAACTCGGCGATCTGCTGCTGCAGGTCGTGTTTCACGCGCGCATTGCGGAGGAACAGGGGGGCTTCGATTTCGGCGGTGTAGTCGAGGCGATCACGGAGAAGCTGATCCGGCGCCATCCCCATGTCTTCGGTGATGTTGACAGCCGCGATCCGGAAGCGATCAAACGGATATGGGAAACAATCAAGCAGAGCGAAAAGGCCGGGCGCCGGGCGCGGCGCGGTGACGACGCGCCGGGATTGCTCGACGACGTTCCCGGCAGCCTGCCGGCACTGATGCATGCCGACACGCTGACGCGGCGCGCGGCAAAGGTGGGCTTCGACTGGCCCGATTCCGCGCAGGTCATGGCCAAGGTCGAGGAGGAGCGCGCGGAAGTCGCCCAGGCGATGGCGTCCGGTGACAAGGCTGCGATTTCGGAAGAGATCGGCGATCTGCTCTTTGCCGTCACCAATCTCGCACGCCATCACGGCATTGACCCGGAAGCGGCGCTTCGCGCCACGAACGTCAAGTTCATGCGCCGTTTCCGCGCAATCGAGGCAACGCTCGGGAAAGCCGGGCGCAGCCTCGAAGAGGCCGATCTCGCGGAGATGGAAGCAGCCTGGCAGGCGGCAAAACGGGTCGAGAAAGCGTAGAACGCGCCCGCCCGCCTCAGCCCTTGCTGCGGCGCGCCTTCGGAAAACGCTGCAACAGCCGCGGCTCCTTCTCCGGCGCGACACGCACACGCATGGCGATGGCCTCGTCACGATCATCGCGCCCCATCACCTCGGCATTCTCGTAGAGCCAGTTCAGACTCTGACCATCGGCGGGATCGAGCAGCACGTGGTATTGCGGGCGCCCGCGTGCGATACGATCCTCAATGGTCTGGAGCAGCGCGTCTATCCCCTCCCCCGTCAGGGCCGAGACGAGCGCCGGGCGCGCCTCCTCGGGCAGCCGCGCAGCGCGGGTCGCGAGGCGCTCGCGGTCGGGCGCGTCCAGCAGGTCGGCCTTGTTCCAGACCTCGATGATGCGCGCCGTATCCGACGGGTCCACATCAAGATCGCGCAGAACGGATTCGACATCCGCCGCCTGCGCCTCCGTCTCGCCATGGGAAACGTCGCGCACATGCAAGAGAATATCCGCCTCGATCACGTCCTCCAGCGTCGCGCGGAAGGCGGCAACCAGCATGGTCGGCAGATCGGAAATGAAGCCGACCGTGTCGGAGAGGATCGCCTTCTCGCCATGGGGCAGCGCCACGGCACGCGATGTCGGGTCGAGAGTCGCGAAGAGCATGTCCTGCGCCATCACCTCGGCGCGCGTCATGCGGTTGAACAGGGTGGATTTGCCGGCATTGGTATAGCCAACGAAGGCTACGATCGGATACGGAACGCGTCGTCGGCTGGCCCGATGAAGCCCGCGCGTGCGGGTGACGCCTTCGAGCTCCTTCTCGATCCGGGTCATCCGCTCCTGGATCTGACGCCGGTCGGCCTCGATCTGTGTTTCGCCCGGGCCACCGAGAAAGCCGTAGCCGCCGCGCTGGCGCTCGAGATGGGTCCATGAGCGCACGAGCCGGCTCTTCTGATAAGCCAGATGGGCGAGCTCGACCTGCAGCGTACCCTCCCGCGTGCGCGCCCTGCGACCGAAAATCTCTAGGATCAGGCCGGTGCGGTCGATCACCTTGGCGCCGAAAGTCCGCTCCAGATTGCGCTGCTGCACGGGTGAGAGCGCACAATCCATCACGACCAGCGTGATCTCCTTCGCCGCGACGAGGAGCTTCACCTCTTCGACCTTGCCCTTGCCCAGATAGGTCGACGGACGCGGTGCCGGGAATGTCGTCAGATGAACCTCGACCACGTCGAGATCGATCGCGGCGGCGAGCCCGCAAGCCTCATCCAGCCGCGCCTCGAAGGGGCGCAGATTCTCGGCTGCGGCAGGGACGCCGTCGGGCAGAGCGCGCTGTTTGCGCGAAAGATAGGGGCCGACGACCAGCGTCCGGGTTCCCGCCGATACATCCGTATCCGGTTCCGGCGTAAACCCCTCTCCGAACGGCGAATCAGACGTGGACACGAATCACGCCCTGTCGCCACCCTCGTCGGCCGGCTCGAACAGCTGCACGGGCTGGCCCGGCATGATGGTCGAAATCGCGTGTTTGTAGACGAGCTGGGAGTGACCATCCCGCCTCAGCAACACACAGAAATTGTCGAACCAGGTCACAACGCCTTGCAGCTTCACGCCGTTCACGAGGAAGATCGTCAGTGGAACCTTGTTCTTGCGGACATGATTGAGAAACGTGTCCTGCAGATTTTGCGCGCGCTCGCCCGCCATGAGTTTGCCTCGCCATCCTGTCGCCGCCGGTCCTTGGTCGCCAGGATCCCAGTTATCGATCGACCATCCGCGCATGGCCCTGAACCGGCACCGCCATTACATGGCGCAACCGCCCATTAAGCAAGTGCCTATTGCCGGATAATCGCATTTTTCACATGCAATCGCGCTTATTTCCTCACCGCCCTGCTCACGCATTCACACCAAGAGATTTCAACTTTCGATGGAGTGCCGAACGCTCCATGCCGATAAACTCGGCCGTGCGCGATATATTGCCGGAAAACCGTGCGATCTGCGCCATCAGATACTCCCGCTCGAAAATTTCGCGCGCATCGCGCAACGGCAGACTCATCAGGCGCTCGCCGCCTGCACCCGAGGGCGTGGTCGGCACCATGGCGCCGATTTCGTTGGGCAGCATATCCGAAGTGATCTCTTCCTCGGCCTCGCCGGTGGCGAGAATCATCAGGCGCTCGACATTGTTGCGCAGCTGCCGGATGTTTCCCGGCCAGTCATGCGATTGCAGCACCGCCATCGCATCATCGCCGATGCGCCGTTTGGGCAGGCCGGTCGCCGCCGAAATCTGCTCCATGAAGAAGCTGATCAGCTCCGGTACGTCCTCGCGGCGCTCGGAGAGCGACGGCACGCGAATCGGTACAACGCTCAGGCGATGAAACAGATCCTGCCGGAGGCGATTAGCCGCGATCTCGGCCTGAAGATCGCGGCTCGACGACGAAATGATGCGCACATCCACATGAACGCGGGTACCACCGCCAACGCGTTGGAAATTCTGCTCGACCAATACGCGCATGACGCGGTCCTGTGTCTCGCGCGGCATGTCGGCGATCTCGTCGAGATAGAGTGTGCCGCCATGCGCCTCTTCGAGCGCACCGACCCGCCGTTCGCGCCCCTCTCCGGCTTCGACGCCGAACAGCTCCATCTCCATGGTTTCCGGCGTGATGGTCGCCGCATTGATGATCACGAACGGGCCGTTGGAGCGCGTCGACATGCTGTGAATCGTGCGTGCGACGAGCTCCTTGCCGGAACCGGGTGCGCCGGTGACCAGCACGCGGGCATTGGTCGGCGCGACGCGCTCGACCGTCTGGCGCAGCTGCCCGACGGTGGCTGAGCGTCCGGCGATCCGGCTCGCCTGAATCGAGCGGGCGCGCAAGTCCCGCACTTCCCGCTTCAGCCGTGAGGCCTCCAAGGCGCGCTCGGCAACGAGCAGCAGCCGGTCGGCCTTGAAGGGCTTTTCGATAAAGTCATAGGCACCAAGCTTGATCGCGGAAACGGCGGTCTCGATATTGCCATGGCCGGAAATCATCACCACCGGCAAGTCGGCATGCTGCTTCTTGATCAGCTCCAGCACCTGCAGCCCGTCGAGCCGGCTGCCCTGCAGCCAGATATCGAGAAAGATCAGGTGCGGCCGGCGCGCTTCGATGGCGCCAAGGGCATCGTCGGATGACCCCGCTGTCCGGGTGCGGTGGCCCTCATCTTCGAGGATACCGGCAACCAGTTCGCGAATATCGGTTTCGTCATCGACGATCAGAATATCGGCGCTCATTTCACTTCCACACTCATGCGATCCCCCTCATGGGGATCCGCGTCAACATTATCGGGAGGATCGAGCGGGAACCACAGACGCACCCGCGCCCCGCGCCCAGCAGGATTGTCGAGCAGCTCGACCCCTCCCCCGTGCTCCTCGAAGATCTTCGCGACGATTGGCAGACCGAGTCCGGTACCGCCATCGCGAGTCGTCATATACGGCTCCAAGAGCCGCGCACGGTTCTCCGTGGGAAAACCCTTGCCGTTGTCATCAACCTCGATGACGGCGTGCTGGCTGTCATCAATGAAAAGCCGTGCGCTGATCATGCCCTCGAAATCGTCATCCTGCCCTTCGAGCCCGGCGATACCTTCGCTGGCATTCTTGATGATGTTGGTCAGGGCCTGTGCGACGAGGCGGCGGTCGAAGCGCGCCAGCACCTGGCCGGGCGGGACTTGATCCTTGATGGTGATGTCGGGATAGCCGATGCGCATCATGAAGATGGTCTGACGCAGGGTATCGGCGAGATCGTCACGGCCCATGGCGGGTTTGGGCATGCGCGCGAAGGAGGAAAACTCGTCGACCATGCGCTTGATATCCTCGACCTGGCGCACGATCGTGTCGGTGCATTGGTCGAAGACGGCACGATCCTCGGTGATGACCTTGCCGTATTTCCGGCGAATCCGCTCCGCCGAAAGCTGGATCGGCGTCAGCGGGTTCTTGATCTCGTGCGCGATGCGCCGCGCCACATCGGCCCAGGCGGAGGTGCGCTGCGCGGTGACGAGATCGGTGATGTCATCCAGGGTGATCACCACACCGTCATCGCCACCATGCGCCTGCTCGCGGGTGAGGCGCACATTGAGCATGCGCTCGCGCCCCTCGCGATTCAGGCTGATCTGCTGGTTCAACGCGCGCTGACGCGATTGCGCTGCCTCGTCGAGCAGCGTCGCGAGTTCGGGCAGATGGCTGCGGGCTTCCTGATTGAGCAGATCATTGGCATACACGCCGAAGAGTTTTTCCGCCGTCGGATTGACGATGGTAATCCGTCCCTTGGCATCGACACCGATCACCCCGGCCGAGACCCCGGAAAGCACTGCCTCCGTGAAGCGCCGGCGCCGATCGATCAGGTTGCTCGCGGCGGTCAGGCTGTCGTGCTGGCTGCGCAGTTCCGAGGTCATCTTGTTGAAGGTGCTGCTGAGCGCGGCGAGATCGCCCTCCTTCTTGCGGATCGGCACCTGGACGTAGAAGTTGCCGGTCGCGACCTGCTGCGTCGCGTTGATCAGACGCCGGATCGGGCCGACGAAGGCATTTGCATAAGTCAGGCCGAACCAGACCGATGCGAGCAGGATGATCACCGCGACGATCCCGAACATCGCCGCAAACGCCACCTGCATCGCGACGCTGAGCCGTTCCAGCGCTTGATAATAGGAAATCCCGGCTTCGGCCTCTTCCGGATAATCCAGCGCGCGCCGATCGACCAAGCGGGTCACGACGAGAATGCGATCATTGTGCGCGGAGAGTCGCAGCACTGCATGCAGCAGCTCGCCCTCAGCCGGAACGAGACACAGCGCATCCTGTGTGTCCGCCTGTTCCAGCTCGGCCTGATCGGGAATCCGGGCGCCCGGTATCTGCAGGTTCTGGATGCGCTCGACGACCTCGCCGTTCGGCTCGACGATGGCGAGCACAGGGAAACCCAGAAAGACCGAGCGCGCCTGCATGAAATCGCGAAAAACCTGCGGATCAGCATCGTAGAGCATGCGCGCCCGGTCGAGATCGGCCGCCATCAATGTCGTTTCGCGCGCCAGCGAGCGGCATTGCAGCTCGCGATAGGCGTGGGCTATCTCGACGGTATTCTCGAGAAGATTGTTGATCCAGCCACTGAACCAGGGATCGAGTCCGCGCGACAGCGTGATCGAGGCCACGAGCGCCACGACGACGACGGGCACCGTCGCGATGGCAGCGAAGATCGTCACGAAACGCAGGTGCAGCCGCGTCCCGGCCACCCCCGCCTTCTTTGCGCGATAGAGCTTGATGCCCTGGCGCGCGACCATGATCAGCAAAAGCGTTGCCAGCACGCCGTTGATCGACAGCATGACGATGGTCACACCGTCGTTCGGCTCCACCGGCGTGAGGCCGGCGAGCACGATGAAGGTCGCGATGGCGGAAAACAGAGCCAGCAGCACCGCCGTAAGGCCCACAGGTCCGAGCCCGTCCGGCCCG
>NZ_DATGCW010000187.1:0-10222 GCF_035311605.1 Saliniramus sp. | reverse complement strand
CCCGCAAGCTGATCCCGCCGCTGCACGGCGCGCTCCTCAAGAACGAGCAGGATGTGGCGCTGTTCGAAAAACTCGCCTTCATGAGCCGGCGGGGGTAGCAGCGCCTCACAGGGGCGCGGCCTTTTGCCCCACACGCGGCCCTGTGCCCTCTTGTCTCCACCCGCTATCCGGGGTCAGATGCGGGCAACAACATGCCCGTAAAGAACGAGGATGCGCGACGATGGATTTCGCACTGTCGGACGAAGAAATCATGATCCGCGATGCGGCGCGGCGCATCGCTGCGGAGCGACTTGCGCCTGCTGCGGAGCAGCTCGATCGCGGAGAGGGGCGCGAGGCACTCGTGGCCAATCTCGGACTTCTGGCCGAGAACGGCTTCGCCGCGCTCAACGTCAAGGCGGAATACGGGGGAAGCGAAGCCGGCACGGTCGCTTTCGCGCTCGCCATCGAGGAACTCGGCCATGCCTGCGCTTCCACGGCGGTCTCGACCTCGGTGACCAACATGGTGGGGGAGGTGATCCAGGCGGTGGGCTCGCCCGCGCAGAAGAGCGCCTATCTGCCGCGCCTCGCCGACGGCACTTACAAGGCCGGCTCCTTCTGCCTGACCGAGAGCGGCGCCGGTTCCGATCCCGCGCGGATGAAGACGCGCGCGCGCCGCCAGGGCAATGGCTGGCGCCTCGACGGGGAGAAGCTCTATATCTCCTCCGCCGAATATGCCGGGCTCTTCGTCGTCTGGGCGGTGACGGATCCGGAGGCACGCGCCGGCAAGGGGATCTCCTGCTTCCTCGTTGAGGCGGGCACGCCCGGCCTCGTCATCGGCAAGGCGGAAAAGAAGATGGGCCAGCACGGCTCGCCCACCAATGTGGTGCATCTCGATGATTGCCGCATTCCGGCGGAAAATATCATGGGCGCGGAGAATGACGGGTTTCGCGTAGCGGTGGCTGAACTTGCCGGCGGGCGTATCGGCGTCGCGGCGCTCTCGCTCGGCATCGCCCGCGCCGCCATGGATGCGGCCAAGGCCTATGTCAAGGAGCGCAAGCAGTTCGGCCAGGCCATTGCCGAGATGCAGGGCCCGCAATGGATGATCGCCGATCGTGAGGTCGATCTCGAAGCCTCGCGGCTGCTCATCCTCAACGCGGCGGCGCGCAAGGATCGCGGTGAGCCCTTTGCCAAGGAAGCCTCGATGGCCAAGCTCTTCGCCTCGGAGGCCGCGCATCGCTGCACCGATACCGCGATCCAGCTCTTCGGCGGGGCCGGCTATTGCGCCGATTATCCGGTGGAGCGCTATGCCCGCGACGCGCGCATCACCCGGATCTACGAGGGCACCTCCGAGATCCAGCGCCTGATCATCGCCCGTGAGACACTGAAGGCGGTGGCGTGAGGGATCGCCTGCCACGCACCGCGCAGCGAGAGGCCGCGCTACCGGCATGCGCATTCAAGGCATGACCGCGCGGCCCGTTATCTTCTGTTTTTCCGGCCAGGGCGCGCAATACCGCCATATGGCGCGCGACCTGTTGACGGAGGACGACATCTTCCGCTCCTGGATGGAAGAGGGCGATGCGCTGGTGCGGGAGCGCTTCGGTTTCTCGGTTCTGGCCGAGATCCATGATCCCGATCATCCCCCCGGCGCGCCGTTCGAGCGGCTGGAGGCGACGCATCCGGCCCTGTTCATGGTGCAATACGCCGCGGCGAAGGCGATGATGGCGCGCGGGCTTCATCCCGATCTCCTGCTCGGTGTCTCGCTCGGCGAATTCGTCGCCATGGCTTTGTCCGGCGTGATTGGCTTCGAGGAAGCGCTCATCCGCATCGCCCGGCAGCCCGCGCTCCTGCATGAGCGCTGCGCGCGGGGCGGGCTGATCTCGGTTCTCGCGGGGGATGCGCTCTGGCGCGAGGACGCCTGTCTCGCGTCGCATAGCCACCTGGCCGGACGCGGTTCGGCGCAGAATTGCGTGCTGGCGGCGGCACGCGCGCATATCGACCCCGTCTGTACGCATCTCGCGGCGCGGGGCGTGACTGCGACCGTGCTGCCGGTACCTTACGGATTTCATTCGCCGCTGATCGATCCGGCGGCGTCCGCCTGCCGGGCGATGTTTGCCGAGATTACCCCGCGCAGGGGCACCATCCCCTGCCTGTCGGCCTGTTTTGGTGGCATTCTCGACCCGGAGGCGCCGGATCTGCTCTGGCGCATCGTGCGTGACCGGATGGATGTGATGCGTGTCTGCGGTGCCGCTGCGCTCGGCGGCGGGGCGAATTACGTCGATCTCTCGCCATCGGGCGCGCTCGCCGCGCTGATCCGCCAGAACACCCCTCCGGGCCCGGCGCGCCGCATCGCCATCACCCTCTCGCCGATGGGTGGCAATGCGGGGCGATTCGATGCCGTGGCGCGACGATTCGGGCGATCGGGCTGAGCGGGTGCCTCATGCCATTCCCAGCGCCTGCATGTAGAGTTCCAGCACTGCTTCCTGCTCCTGGCGCTCGGAATGGTCCTGCTTGCGCAGGCGCACGATCTGGCGCACCGCCTTGGTGTCGAAGCCACGACCCTTGAGCTCGGCATAGACATCCTTGATGTCACTGGCGATGCCGGCCTTTTCCTCTTCGAGACGCTCGATGCGCTCGACGAACTGACGCAACTCGTCGGCAGCAACGCCGGAATCCGCAATATCTGCAGCCATGAAAACCATCCTCACCAAACGAGACGCCGCGCAGGAACGGCGCGGCGTCGAACAAGGTCGAGGCAGGGATTAGGCAATCCGGGCGCCCGTGTCCAGAGGGGCGGGGGTGCCGCATGTGGATGGAGGCGCGGACCGGCGCCTGCGCGCGCCAGGATGGCTGCGCAGGCCAGATGCCTGCGCTCAATGCGTCGGCTTGCCGGCTTCGAAAGCGGCCTGCTGGTCGGCGCTGGCGGGCGCCTGATGCTGCGCCTTCCAGTCCGCGTAAGGCATGCCGTAGACATATTCGCGGCTGTCGTCCTTGCTGATGCCGAGATCGCGCTCGTCGGCGGCATCCTTGAGCCAGTTCGACAGGCAATTGCGGCAGAAGCCGGTAAGATTCATCATGTCGATATTCTGTACGTCGGTGCGGTTGCGCAGATGGGAAACCAGCCTGCGAAAGGCTGCGGCTTCGAGCGCGACGCGGGTTTCTTCATCGAGATTCTTCATCACTCACTCCTGATCAGGAACGGCGCAACGCCTGATATTGCCATCGGCGTTCCCTCCTCCTGCAACGATGGTCCCGCATCCATGCGCATGCAAGAGCCGGCTGCGGCGAATCGGATGCGGCGCGTCGATGGATGTTGTGGGGCTAGGATCGCAATGATTGCCTGATACATTAATTAATTATTTAAAATTGTACGAAGAGGACAGGGGACGGGTTGCATCAGGACTTTCCCCAGGCGATGCCATCGGCTAAACGTAGCGTGCCTTCCAATTTCGTACAGTCAAAAAATCGTGGGTGAATCATGGCGGACAACACGGCGGAGACGGCATCGACCGGTATTCTCGCGGGCAAGCGCGGCCTCATCATGGGTGTGGCCAATAACCGGTCGATCGCCTGGGGGATTGCCCGTGCGGCCCGCCAGCAGGGGGCGGAACTCGCCTTCACCTACCAGGGCGACGCCCTGAAGAAGCGCGTCGGCCCGCTCGCCGAGCAACTCGACGCCATTCTCGTCGGCCATTGCGACGTCACGGACGGTGCGAGCATCGATGCGGTCTTCGCCGAGGTCGAACGGGTCTGGGGCAAGCTCGACTTCATCGTCCATTGCATCGCCTTCTCGGACAAGGACGAGTTGACCGGTCGTTACATCGAGACGAGCGAGGAGAATTTCAACAGGTCGCTCAATATCTCCTGCTATTCCTTCACCGCCGTGGCCCAGCGGGCCGAAAAGCTGATGCGTGACGGCGGCTCGATGCTGACGCTGACCTATTACGGTGCGGAAAAGTGGATGCCGCATTATAATGTCATGGGTGTCGCAAAGGCGGCTCTGGAGGCCTCGGTGCGCTATCTCGCCGCCGATCTCGGCCCCGACAACATTCGTGTCAACGCGATTTCCGCCGGCCCGATCAAGACGCTCGCGGCCTCGGGCATCGGCGATTTCCGCTACATCCTCAAATGGAACGAGTACAACGCACCCCTGCGTCGGACCGTCACGATAGAGGAAGTTGGAGAGACGGCGGCTTTCCTGCTCTCCGATCTCTCGCGCGGCGTCACCGGCGAAGTGCTCCATGTCGACGCCGGCTATCATGTCGTGGGCATGAAGAATCCCGAGGCCCCCGACATGTCCCTCGACAAGGATTGAGGCGCGCCGCAACCCGGTCTTTCCCTTCCGCAAACGAGTGTCGGATGTCAGCGACGATCTTCTTCATCCGCCACGGCGAGACGGATTGGAATGCCGAGGGCCGCCTGCAGGGCCAGCACGACATTCCGCTGAATGCGCGTGGCGTCGGGCAGGCCGAGACAGCAGGACGCATTCTGGCAAAGCTGGTGCCGCAGCCCGGGCATCTGCCCTGGCTGGTCAGCCCGCTGACGCGAACCCGCAAGACCGCCGAGCATGCGCGCGGCGCGCTGCGTCTCGATCCGCTGGGTTACGAGACCGATGCGCGCCTGATGGAGATCCGTTTCGGTGACTGGGAGGGCCTCACCTGGCCGGAAGCCACCGCCCGCGATCCGCAGGGAGCCGCCGCGCGCGAAGCCGATAAATGGGGTTTTCGCCCGCCCGCGGGCGAGAGCTACGATGATCTCGTCGCGCGGATCGCCCCCTGCTTCGACGGGCTTGAAGGAGACAGCGTCGTCGTCGCCCATGGCGGCGTCGCCCGCGCCTTTCTCGCGCATCGCTGCGGCGTCGCGTCCGAGCGCGCCCCGCATCTCGACATCTGGCAGGGGCGCGTCCTCGTGATCCGCGAGCGGCAATATCGCTGGGTGTGACCGGATGCCGCCGGCGCCTCAGCGCGGCAATGTGCCCTCAAGCACATAGGTCAGGATCTGCACGACCTGCTCGGGATGCTCGACCACGGCGAGCGCCGCCGCGTCGACTTCCTTGAGTGCATGCCCGTGTTCGGGTGGATGCATCACCACGATGGCCTTGCCGAGCGCCGAGGCATAGCCGGCATCGAAGGCGGCGTTCCATTGCCGGTAACGCTCGCCGAAGCGCACGACGACCAGATCGGCGCGTGCGATATCGCGGCGGGTGCGGATGGCATTGAGCTTCGCGCCCTTGTGATCGGCCCAGAAATCCTCTTCCTCCGGGCCCATGATCGCGACGCCGCAATCATCGGAGGCCGCGTGATCGGTGACGGGGGCGCTGAAGGCGACATCGAGATCGCGGGCACCGGTGATGATCTCGTTGCGCCAGTCCGAATGGATTTCACCGGAGAGATAGACCTGCAGGGTCATGGTCGATTCCTTGTTTTGTTGCCTGAACGGATCTTGCACCATGATCGCCCGCCCTGCGCCGCGTTGCAAATCCGCCTGCGGGCCGGCCTTGCAAATCCGCGTCACCCTGCTAGGCAGAAAGACACGTGGATCCGTCGTGCTGATCATTTGATCCGCATATGTGATGCCGCGCCGCGCATTGCGCATGTCCACCCGGGGCATCACCCCGATTGCGGGAGAGGGCGTTCAAGGTCGAGTTGATGAAACGCAGATCCCTTCCACCGCAAGTCCGCTCGCGCGGGGTGACCGCCGTTCTGGGGCCGACCAATACGGGCAAGACCCATCTCGCCATAGAGCGCATGCTGGCCCATTCCTCCGGGATGATCGGCCTGCCGCTGCGTTTGCTGGCGCGCGAAGTCTACCAGCGCGTGGTCGATCGCGTCGGGCCCGATGCGGTGGCGCTCATCACCGGCGAGGAGAAGATCAAACCGCGCAAGCCGCGCTACTGGGTCTGCACGGCGGAGGCGATGCCGCGGGATCTCGATCTCGCCTTTGTCGCCATCGACGAGGTGCAGCTCGCCGCCGATCTCGATCGCGGCCATGTCTTCACCGATCACCTGCTCAACCAGCGCGGGCGCGAGGAGACGCTGCTGATCGGGGCCGGCACGATGAAGCCGCTGATCGAGCAGCTGATTCCCGGTGTGCACGTCACCTCCCGCCCGCGCCTGTCGCAACTCGTCTTCACCGGCGAGCGCAAGGTCTCGCGCCTGCCCGCGCGCTCGGCCATCGTCGCCTTCTCGGCGGAGGAGGTCTATGCCATTGCCGAGCTGATCCGGCGCCAGCGTGGCGGCGCGGCGGTGGTGCTCGGCGCGCTCTCGCCCCGCACGCGCAACGCCCAGGTGGCGCTGTATCAGTCGGGCGAGGTGGATTACCTGGTCGCCACCGATGCGATCGGCATGGGGCTCAATCTCGATGTCGATCATGTCGCTTTCGCCGCATCGCGCAAATTCGACGGCTTTCGCTTCCGCGCTCTGCAGCCGGCGGAAATCGGCCAGATCGCGGGGCGCGCCGGGCGGCATCTGAACGATGGCAGTTTCGGCACCACCGGGCGCTGCGACCCGTTCGAGCCGGAAATCGCCCAGGCCGTCGAGTCGCATGCCTTCGAGCCGTTGCGCGTGCTGCAATGGCGCAATCCCGATCTCGACTTCCGTACCCTCGAGCGTCTTCAGGCCTCGCTTGCCGACGTGCCGCGCGAGAACGGGCTGACCCGCGCGCCCATCGGCGAGGACATCGCCGCACTCGATATCGTGGTCCGCGACCGGGAGTTGCGTGACCTCGCCACCAGCCGCGATGCCGTCGAGCGGCTCTGGGAAGTTTGCCAGGTGCCCGATTATCGAAAAGTGTCGCCTGCGAGCCACGCCGACCTGGTGGCGGCGCTTTACCGTTTCGTGATGTCTGACGGGGGCATTCCCGATGACTGGTTTTCCAAGCAAATCAAGCAGTTGGACAAGGTCGAGGGGGATATCGACACCCTCTCCTACCGCATCGCGCAGGTGCGGACATGGACCTTCGTCGCAAACCGTGATGACTGGTTGCGTGATCCGGAGCATTGGCAGAGCGTCACCCGTAAGGTAGAGGACAGGCTGTCCGACGCTCTGCACGACCGGCTGGCGAGCCGTTTCGTCGATCGTCGGACGAGCGTTTTGATGCGGCGCTTGAGAGAGAACGCGATGTTGGATGCGCAGATTTCGGCCACCGGCGATGTCATCGTCGAAGGCCAGCACGTGGGACAACTCCACGGATTTTCCTTCGTGCCGGATCCGGGTGCGGACAGTGCCGAGGCCAAGACGCTGCGCCATGCTGCGCAAAAGGCGCTCGCAGGCGAAATCGAGCAGCGGGCGGAGCGTTTCGCCTCGGCTGCCGATACGCTGTTCGTGCTGTCGAATGACGGCACTATCCGCTGGAGCGGCGATCCCGTCGGCAAGCTGGAAGCGTCGGAGAAGATCTTCGAGCCGGAGATCCGCATCATTGCCGACGAGCATCTCACCGGCCCGGCTCGCGAGAAGGTAGAGACCCGGCTGAAAGCCTGGCTCAAGGCCTATATCGTGCGCACGCTCGGCCCCGTGATCGAGCTCGAGGATGCCCAGGATCTGACCGGCATCGCGCGCGGCATCGCCTTCCAGATTTCCGAAGCGCTCGGCGTGCTTGAGCGCGCGAAAGTGCTCCAGGAAGTGCGCGGGCTGGAGCAGGAAGGTCGCGCGGCCTTGCGCCAGAAGGGCGTGCGCTTCGGCGCCTATCATCTCTACATGCCCCTGATGCTCAAGCCGGCACCGCGTACGCTGGCGGCCCAGCTCTGGGCCCTCAGGCATGGTGGGCTCGACCAGAAGGGCATCGACGAGATCGCCCATCTGGCGGGTTCCGGGCGCACCTCGATCCCGGTGGATCCGGACGTCGCCCACGGGCTCTACCGGGCTGCCGGTTTCCGGGTCTGTGGCGGGCGCGCGGTGCGTGTCGATATTCTGGAGCGCCTGGCCGATCTGATCCGCCCGGCCATCGCCTACCGCCCCGGCGAGACGATCGGTGAGCCGCCGGCGGGCGCTGCCGACGGCGACGGCTTCGTGGCGACGGTGGCCATGACTTCGCTGGTCGGCTGTGCGGGCGAGGATTTTGGTTCGATCCTGAAATCGCTCGGCTATACCTCCCAGACCCGTACCGGCCCGGCCATTACCAGCGAGATCCTGCTGCCCGTGGCGACGACGCCGATCTCGGCCAAACCCGCCGGCAATGGCGAGCCAGCCGAGGCTGAGACGCCGGCAGGGGAGGCTGTGACGGGACAAGCCGAAGCCGGTGAGGCCAGGCCGGACACGGTGGAGACGGGTAATCCCGCAGCCGATGCGGCGTCCGACGCCGTCTCCGCAGCGGCGACCGATGCGTCATCTCGAGAGAGCGCGTCCCAAGAGCCTGCGCCCCAAGAGCCTGCGCCTGAGGCAGCCAATCCTGTGGACGTTGCGCCGCAGGCGGCTGCATCTGCGCAGGCCTCGCCTGCGACTGCCGACGTGATGGCAGAGGCGCCGGCTGATTCGGTATCGGCGCAGCTGCCGGCGGATACCGCGCAGGCCTCCGAGAGGAACGAAGTCGCGCGGCCGCAGGACGGCGCTTCGGCTGCGGCGGAGGCCGAAGAGGCGCAAGCGACAGAGCCGGAAACCATCGAGATCTGGCGTCAGAACCGGCAGCCGCGTGGTGGGCAGCGTGATGCGCGCCGGCGTGGCGGTCAGAACCGGCGGGGGCCCTCAGGTGCGGGGCAGGCATCGAGCGGGCAGGATGGTGCCGAGGCGGGTGCAGCCAGCGGGCAGGCCACGCGGCGGGGCGAACAGCGCGCCCGCGAGCTCGGCAAGTTCGGCGAAGGCAATTTCCGGCGCGGCGGAAAGGGGCCCGATCACGGCGGCGGCAAGCCTCACGACAAGGGCCATGGCGAAGCTGGCTTCAAGGGGCGCGGCAAGGGGCCCGATCAGGGCAGGGGCAAACCCGCAGGCAAGGGCAAAGGCAAGCCGGCGACGTATTCCTCCGGTCCCGATAACCGCAAATCGCGTCAGGCCGATCCCGATTCGCCCTTCGCCAAGCTCGCTGCCCTGAAGGCGCAGCTGGAAGACAAATCCTGAGGCGCAGGCCATGCGGGAAGATCGCCAGCGCCTCGACAAATGGCTCTGGTACGCCCGATTCGCCAGCACGCGCACGGCCTGCGCGAAGCTCGTGGAAGGCGGGCGCGTGCGCCTCAACGGCAAGCGTATCAGGCAGCCTTCCAAGGGGATCGCGGAGGGCGATGTGCTCACGGTGGCAGCGGAGCATGGCACCGTCGTGGCGCGCGTGACGGCGCTCGGTGAGCGGCGCGGCAATGCCGATGCGGCACGGGCACTCTATGAGGCGATCGACTCTTGATGGGGTGCGCGGGGGGAACTAGTTGTGCATTACGGGCGGACGCGATAAAGCGATGTCCGTGCCCAATCCCGCCTCCTGCGGGCATCCACCATGGGACAAGCGAAAGCCGGACGGAACTGTGTCATGACCTATATTGTTACCGAGAATTGTATCAAATGCAAATATATGGATTGCATCGAGGTCTGCCCGGTCGATTGCTTCTATGAGGGTGAGAACATGCTCGTCATTCATCCCGACGAGTGCATCGATTGCGGTGTCTGCGAGCCCGAATGCCCGGCGGAGGCGATCAAGCCGGATACGGAGCCGGGGCTGGAGCAATGGCTGCAGATCAATACCGATCTGTCCAAGACCTGGCCCAACATCACGCAGAAGAAGCCGGAACCGCCGGATGCGAAAGAATATGATGGTATGGAGGGTAAATACGAAAAATTCTTCTCGGCCAATCCCGGCGACGGTGATTGATGACAGTTTGACGTCAGCCGTTTTGATTTTTCATGGGTTTTGTGCTAGGGTTTTGTTACCGTCGAGAGTGAGCGACGGGCACCACACTTATTGTGAGCCCAGCCTATCATGATCATCTTCCTGACCGCCATCGGATCGGACCTTGAACGCTTTGATTGCCGATGGCGCCGGGGGCTTTTCTCGACATCTTGACGCGCATTTAGGGGGTGTGGACTGCGGATCGCGATCCGTGGGCGGCTTCGGTGCGCTTGCTCCACACTTGATCTTCCGGACTGCCGGACCCCTGCCGGCGGCTTCATTTTCGTCGACGCGACCCTGATAACGTCGCGCGGCATCCATGCAGGAGGCCTTCATCGCATGACGACCGCCAAGAAGAACGCCAAGCAACTCGGTTTCAAGGCAGGTGAAGCAGTCGTGTATCCGGCGCACGGCGTCGGTCGCATCACGGCGATCGAGGAGC
>NZ_DATGCW010000186.1:0-4271 GCF_035311605.1 Saliniramus sp. | reverse complement strand
CTACGTGGAGCGCTCGGACTGGGTGAATCAGCAATGGTCGGAGATGATCACGGGCTGAGCCGCGTGATCGCATCCGCATGACCGCCTGATCTCTGTCAGGGGGCCGGCTTCCGGGTCGGCCCCGTTTCCGGAAAAGCGCATGACAGCTTTGTCACTTCGGGGCATGAGCAAGCGTTTCGGCAGCCTCGCCGCTGTCGACGACGTGTCCATCGAGATCCCCGCCGGCTGTTTCGTCTGCCTGCTCGGCCCGTCCGGCTGTGGCAAGACGACCCTGTTGCGGCTCATCGCCGGGCTCGAGGAGCCGAGCAGCGGGAGCCTGCATGCTGGCGGGCGCGACATCACCGCACTGGCATCGAACCGGCGCGATTTCGGCATGGTCTTCCAGTCGCTCGCACTCTTCCCGCATCTCGATGTCGCCGACAACATCGCCTATCCGCTGGCGATCAGGGGTCATGGACGGCGCGCGCGGATGGACCGGGTGGAGGCCCTTCTCGCACTCGTGCAATTGCCGGGGCTCGGTGCGCGGCGCATCCATCAATTGTCCGGGGGCCAGCGCCAGCGTGTCGCCATCGCCCGTGGTCTCGCCATCGATCCGAAGGTGTTCCTGCTCGACGAGCCGCTTTCCGCGCTCGATGCCAATCTGCGCGAGCATATGCAGGTGGAACTGCGCCAACTGCAACAGCGCCTCGGCGTCACCACCCTCGTCGTCACCCATGATCAGAAGGAAGCCCTGACCATGGCTGATCTGGTGATCGTGATGAATGAGGGGAAGGTGCAGCAGGCCGGCGCGCCGATGGAGATCTATCGCGACCCGGCCAATGCCTTCGTCGCGGGCTTCATCGGCCAGTCGAACCTGCTGCCCTGTACACTCGGCTCAGACGGCAGCGTCGATCTCGGCGGGACGCGGCTCGCGCTCGATCGGCAAGACCGCGTCAAGACCAAACCCGGCCCCGCCATGCTCTCGATCCGCCCGGAAGATCTGCGTCCCGATTCCCTGGGGCCGATCACGGCGCGCGTCGCCTTCATCCGCGATCTCGGCGAGAGCGTGCAGATCGCACTGGATTTCGGCGAGACGCGGCTGCAGGCGGTCTTCGCCCCGCGCGAACGCCCCGCCGTCGCGATCGGCGACAGCTTGCGCCTCGCGCCCGCTCCCGGCGGTATCGTCGTGCTCGCTCCGCCGGAGGCGCCGGCATCATGAACGGGAGAGCGGTTCATGGAACGCCCGCGAGCGGCGTGTCCGAGAAGGCCGTGCCGGGCTGGTACGGCCTCGTTCCCGCGATCACACTCGCCGTTCTCTTCATTACTCCCTTCGCCATCATGCTATCGGTGAGCGTCGCGCACCGGGTGCCGGGCGGATTCTTCGAGCCGGGTTTCGAATGGACCAGCTATGAGCGGCTGCTCTCCGCGTTCTTCGGGCGCATCCTGCTCACGTCAATCGCCATTTCCGCCGGCGCCGCCGTGATCTGCATCGTTCTCGCCTTCCCGTTCACGGTGTTTCTCGCGGGCATGCGCCACCGGGTGCAGACGCTGGTGCTGGTGGCGTTGCTCGCCGTGCTGTCGCTCTCGGAAGTGATCATCGGCTTCTCGATCTCGACGCTTCTGTCGCGCACGGCCGGGATCGGCAATCTCTTTGCTGCGCTCGGGCTGATAGACGGACCGCGTTCCTACACGCCGGGGCTGTTCGCGCTGATGACGGGGCTTTGCTACCTCGCCTTTCCCTATGCGGTGCTGGTGCTCTATCCGCCGGTCTCGCGGCTCGATCCCGAATTGCGCGATGCGGCGCGGATGATGGGGGCGGGGCCCTTGCGCACCTTCTTCACGGTGACGGTGCCGCTGATGCGTGCGCCCGTGCTCGGCGCGGCGATCCTCGTCTTCGTCTTCACGCTGGGCGCCTATCTGCTGCCGCAGGTGCTGGGGCGTCCGAGCCACTGGACCTTGTCGGTCCACATCACCGATCAGGCGATCTTCCAGTCGAACCTGCCCTTCGCCGCCGCCATGGCGATCGTGCTCCTGCTGGTCGCGCTCCTGCTCGTGGGGCTGACGCTGCTTCTGGGACGTGAGAGCGGGGGGCGGCGATGACGCGCGGGCTCAGGCTGTTCTATGTCTGCTTCATTCTCTTTCTGCTCGCCCTGCCGATCATCGTGGTGACAGGAATCTCGCTGAACGAGGGCCGCAGCCTGCGCTTTCCGCCCGAAGGGCTGTCGCTGCGCTGGTACGGAGCCCTGTTCCAAGAGGGTGACTGGCTGGAGCCGCTGCGGCATTCGCTGATCATCGCGTCCTGCGCCGCCGCACTCTCGGTCGCGATCGCGCTGCCGCTGGCTCTATACGTCTGGTCGCGCGGCAACTGGCTCGGGCGGGCGCTGCACACGCTGGGCGTCGCCCCGTTCATGCTGCCGCCGGTGATCACGGCTCTGGGATTCCTCGTCTTCTGGGTGTCGGCGGGGATGTACGGGCAGATGCTTGCCACGATCATCTCCCATGCGATCTTCCTCGTGACGCTACCGGTGGTGACGATATCGCTCGGGCTGCGCAGCATCGACATGGCGCTGGTGGAAGCCGCGCGCACCATGGGGGCGAGCCGTGGACAGATCCTGAGCGGCGTCATCCTGCCGCTGATCACGCCGTATATCATTTCCGGCTTCGCCTTCGCCTTCGTGCTCTCGCTGAACGAATACATCGTCGCCTACATGGTCGCGGGTTTCACCGTCGAGACCCTGCCGATCAAGATCTTCAACAGCCTGCGCTATGGCTATACGCCGATCATGGGGGTGGTCGCGGTTCTGTTCGTGGCACTCGCGATCATCGTCTTCGGCCTGATCGGGCGCTATGGCAACTTGCCGCGCCTTATGGGCTCCGACCGTTCGGGGGAATGCTGAGATGCGGCACAAGACGCTCACCCTCGCGCTCTGGCAGGGCGCACGCCATACCGGTGCCGGGCTCGATGATCTCTCGGACATTGCCGCGGTCATTGGTGGCGCCGCCAAGGCCGGCGCGGATCTCCTCGTTTTTCCCGAAGGCTATCTCACCGGCTATTACCGTCCCGGCCTGCGCGCCACCGAACTCGCCGGGGTCGATGCGGCACTCGATCGGCTGGGGCGCCTCGTCAACGATGCCGGCATCATGGTGGTGATGGGGACGCATCGTGTATCGGGGCGGGCGCTGGTCAATGCGGCCATCGTCTTCGATACGCGCGGGCGGACGATCGGGGCCTATCACAAGCGCGCGCTGTTCGGTGACTGGGAGCGGGCCACTTTCGAGCCCGGAACGCAACCTCTGCGCTTCGATTGCGGCGGCTTCCGCGTCGGGCTCGCCATCTGCTATGATTTGGAATTCCCCGAACTGATCCGCGCGGAAGCTGAAGCACGGACCGATCTCGTGGTGACGCCCACCGCACTGATGGCGCCGCACGGGCGCATCGCCGGGTTGCTGCCCGCCGCGCGCGCCCTGGAAAACCAGATCTTCGTCGCCTATGCCAACCGCACCGGGCGCGAGCATGAACTCGCATTCGTCGGCCAATCCTGCATCTGCGGCCCGGACGGCGCCATGCTGGCCGTGGCGGGGAATGCGCCGGAGATGCTCGTCGCGCAGCTCGACCGCAAGGCGATCAGGGCCGCGCGGGACGAGGCCTCGTATCTGGAGGATCTCGGACGGTTGCGAGAGAACGGCGGCTGAAACGGCACACGCCTCCCATGCGCCCCCCCTACATGCGCTTCCACAGCAGCCGGTCCATCGTGCCGATCCGCGTCTCGATCGCCTGCATCGCCTCGACGATGAGATCCTCGCGCCAGCGCCGCCCGACGATCTGCACGCCGATGGGCTGCGGGCCCTGTGGCAGCGTCGCGAGTCGCGTGGGAAGGTTGCCGGCGGGCAGCCCCATGAAATTCATGGCGAAGGAGTAATAGCCCGCCCCGAGCGCCTCGCGCACACCCTCGGCGCCTTCCGCATCGCGGTTGGGGCGAAAGAAGGGATGCGGCAGGAAGGGCGTGAGCACCAGCGGGTATTGCTCCAGGAACAGTGACCAGGCCCGCGCGAAACGGGTGCGATCGGCCATCGCCTGCAATTGCTCGGCGCCGTCATAAGGCGGGAACTGCTCGAAATATTCGGCGAAAATCGCCTTCAGGGTCGGCGAGCCATGCGCTTCGATATCGGGCCCCATCAGCGCCGCGACCTCGCCCATCAGGGCGCGATAACCGGTGACGGCGGCCTCGCGCAGGAGCGGCGGCTCGGCCTCTTCGACGACATAGCCGGCATCGGCGAGTGCCGCGCGTGCC
>NZ_DATGCW010000185.1:0-18488 GCF_035311605.1 Saliniramus sp. | reverse complement strand
GGAGGCGCCATTGTAATCGGTGTTGAGCGGATGCCCAGCCGCCTGCCCGGAGGCGATGAAGGCGTCGAGCAGGGGGTGGCGCTCGGGCACGCGGATGACGTCCATCGGCCCCTCCGTGCCGCGCAGCCCGGCATCCGGGGTATCGTCGGCAAAGCGCTCCAGCTTGCGAAAATACGGCAGCACATCGGCAAAGCTCCAGCCGCGCGCTCCCGACTGCGCCCAGAGATCGTAATCCTGGCGCTGGCCGCGCACATAGATGCTGCCGTTGATCAGGCTCGATCCGCCGAGGCTGCGCCCGCGCGGCACGGGGATCGCCCGGTCGCCTGTGCCAGGCTCGGGATGGGTGGCGAAGTTCCAGTTGAAACGTGGATCCTTCCAGGTCTTGCCGAAAGCGGCGGGAATGTCGATCCAGGGTGAGCGGGGCATGCCGCCCGCCTCGATCACGAGCACGCTGTTGCGCGGATCCGCGCTCAGCCGGTTGGCGAGAACGCAACCCGCCGTGCCGCCGCCCACAACGATATAATCGAACGTCCCGGCGGCCCGGGGCTCCTGATCCTGCATGCGACGCAACCCTCCGCTTCCGCGAGACGTTCGGCCAGAAAGCGACGCCTGGCAAGGCGAAGGCTGCGGATGCGGCTTTGCGCCGCCGCACTTGCCCGATTTTCGGGCCGTTCGTGCTTGCCGGGGTGGCAGCGCGTGTTAGCCTTTCTTACTTAAAGGTGGCGAATTTGCAGGCGATAGACAGGCAAGGCGGGAGTGGGTGATGATCAGTCTGACGGTCAACGGCGAGAGCCATGAGCTCGATCTTGATCCGCAGATGCCGCTGCTCTGGGCCCTGCGTGATCATCTCGGGCTGACCGGCGCGAAATACAGCTGCGGCATCGCGCAATGCGGCGCCTGCCTCGTCCTCGTCAACGACATGGCCATGCCGGCCTGCGTGGTGCCGCTGGAGGATGTCGACGGCGCGACGATCACCACGATCGAGGGGGCGAAGGGGCGCGTCGCCGATGCGGTGATCGGGGCCTGGATCGCCCGCGATGTCTCGCAATGTGGCTATTGCCAGCCGGGCCAGATCATCCGCGCCATCGATCTTTTGTCGCAAAACGCCGATCCGAGCGATGACGAGATCGCGCAGGCGATGGACGCCAATCTGTGCCGCTGCGGCGCTTATCAACGTATCCGCGACGCCGTGCGCGACGCCGCCACCGCCTTGGCCTGAGGGAGATCGTCATGCTTTTCCGCCCGCTCACGGATCTCTCCCGTCCCTCGCGCCGCAGTCTGCTGAAGGGCGGAGCGGCGTTGACTGGCGCTCTGATCGTCGGCGCCGCGACCGGATTCGGGGCGCGCCGTGCCGGCGCGGCAGCGGACGCGCCTGAATTCGATCCGCCGGCGCGCCCCGACGCCTTCATCCGCATCGATGCCGACGATACGGTGACTGTGCTGATCAAGCATCTGGATATGGGGCAGGGCATCGCGACTGGGCTCACTACCATTGTCGCCGAGGAGCTCGATGCGGATTGGGAGCAGATGCGCTTTGCTTTCGCCCCTGCCGATCATCGCCTCTACAACAATCTCAGCTTCGGACCCGTGCAGGGAACGGGCGCTTCCACCGGCATACCCAATTCCTGGATGCAACTGCGCAAGGCCGGTGCTGCAGCGCGCGCCATGCTGATTGGCGCCGCTGCGCAGGAATGGGGTGTCGCGCCGGGCGATGTCATTGTCACGAAGGGGCGCATCCGCCATCCGGGGAGCGGACGTGAAACCGGTTTCGGCGCATTTGCCGCCGCTGCGGCTGCGCGCGCGATTCCCGCTGATCCGATCCTGAAGACCCGTGCGGATTTCGTCCATGTCGGCAAGCACCGCCCGCGTCTTGACGGGGCGGCGAAGGCGCGCGGGGAAGCGGTCTATTCCCTCGATATCCGCCGCCCAGGCCAGCTCACCGCCATGGTGGCGCATCCGCCGCGCTTCGGTGCGCGGCTCGCAGGCTTCGACGATACGTCCGCGCGTGCGGTGCCCGGCGTGGTCGATGTCGTGGCCATCCCGACCGGCGTCGCCGTGGTCGCGCGCGACACCTGGTCGGCGATGAAGGGGCGTGAGGCGCTGCAGGTCCGCTGGGACGAGAGCCGCGCCGAGACGCGCTCCAGCGATGATCTGCGCGCGGAATTTCATGCGCTCGGCCTCGAGCCGGGACGGCGTGCGGCCTTTCGGGGCGACGCGAATGCCGGTATGCGCAATGCCGTGCGCATCATCGAGGCGGCATACGACTTTCCCTATCTCGCCCACGCGGCCATGGAGCCTCTGAATGGCGTGGTCGAACGCAAGGCGGATGGCGGCTACGCGGCCTGGGGTGCCTTCCAGATGCAGACGCTTGATCAAGCGGTGATCGCGCGGATCATGGGCGTCACGGCGGATCGGGTGACGCTGAATACGCTGTTTGCGGGCGGCTCCTTCGGGCGCCGGGGCGCGACGACTTCCGATTGGATCGCCGAAGCCGCTCATATTCTCAAGGCGACGGGAGAGCGCGCGCCGATTCATCTGGTCTGGACGCGCGAGGACGATATGCGCGCGGGCTATTATCGCCCGATGGTGCATCACCGCGTGCTGGTTGGGCTCGGCGCCGACAACCTGCCGCGCTCCTGGGTCCAGCGCATCGTCGGCAAGCCGATCCTGGCCGGCAGCCCCTTCGAAGCAATGGACTTCTCCGGCATCGAACACCAGATGGTAGAGGGTGCGGATGATCCGATCTATGCGCTTGATGATTTCCGGCTCGAGGTCCACAATACGCGTGAGCAGGTTCCCGTGCTGTGGTGGCGCTCGGTGGGGCACACCCATACGGCGCAGGTGACAGAGACCATGATGGATGAACTCGCCGCCATCGCCGGTGCCGATCCCGTCGCCTATCGGTTGTATTTTCTCGGGCAATCACCGCGCGATGCCACCGTCTTGCGGCTCGCCGCGGACAGGTCCGGATGGGGCGGCGAGATGCCGATGGGCGACGGTATCCGGCGAGGGCGCGGCGTCGCGGTGCATCGCTCCTTCGGCTCGCATGTGGCGATGGTGGCGGAAGTCGCCGTCGAAGGCGACGATGTCCGCGTCGAACGTATCGTCGCGGCGGTGGATTGCGGCATCGTGATCAATCCCGACAATGTCCGCGCCCAGGTCGAGGGCGCCATCGGCTTCGCGCTCTCCTCGGTCCTGCGGAATGCCGTCTCACTGGATGAGGGCCGCGTGGTCGAGGGCAATTTCGACACGTTTCAACCGACCCGGTTTTCCGAGATGCCACGGGTCGAGGTGCATCTCGTCGCATCCGATGCGCCGCCCACGGGTATGGGCGAGCCGGGTGTGCCGCCGCTGGCGCCGGCAATCTGCAACGCCGTCCATGCCGCTACGGGCCTGCGCATACGCGCGCTGCCGATCGACCTCTCCAGGGCGCGCGGCGCCTGACCGTTCGGCAAGGCGCGCGGTGCCTGATCATGCCGGTTTTAACCCTTCAGTAACCATACACCCGGCAAAACTTGCCGGGTGGTTCGGTGAGGGGTTTGATGAGCGATTCGGCGAATGCGGTAACGGCCAGCGGCCCTGCCCAGAGCGCGGCCGGGGCAAGCGCCACGGATGGTGTCAGCCTGCCGGGTCTGCGCGGGCTCGCGACCTATACGCGGCGCACCGACCTGCTGCTTGCCCTCGGGGTAATCGGTATCCTGATCGTGCTGATCTTTCCGATGCCGGCGCCGGTCCTCGATCTGCTGCTGGCGGTCTCGATCATCTTCTCGGTGCTGATCATGATGACGGCCCTGTTCATCGAGGAGCCGCTTGAATTCTCGTCCTTTCCGACGGTTCTGCTGATCGCGACCATGCTGCGGCTGTCGCTCAATCTGGCCTCGACCCGGCTGATCCTCAGCCATGGCCATGAGGGGACGGATGCGGCGGGCTACGTGATCGAAGCCTTTGGCGGCTTCGTCATGGGCGGGAATTTCGTCATCGGGGTGATCGTCTTCGCCATCCTCGTCCTGGTGAATTTTGTCGTCATCACCAAGGGCTCGGGCCGTATCGCGGAGGTCGCGGCGCGCTTCACCCTCGACGCGATGCCCGGCAAGCAGATGGCGATTGATGCCGATCTCTCCGCCGGCCTGATCGACGAAGACGAGGCGCGGCGTCGGCGCACCAAGCTGGAGGATGAGAGCTCGTTTTTCGGTTCGATGGATGGTGCCTCGAAATTCGTGCGCGGCGACGCCATTGCCGGCCTTCTGGTCGTCTTCATCAACGTCATCGGCGGCATCATCATCGGCGTGGCGCAGATGGGGATGAGCTTCGGCGATGCGGCGGCGAGCTATACCATGCTCACCGTCGGCGACGGCCTCGTCTCGCAGATCCCGGCTCTGATCGTCTCGACAGCGGCGGGCCTGCTCGTTTCCAAATCCGGCGTCAAGGGCGCCGCCGACAAGGCGCTCGGCCAGCAGCTCGCGCATTATCCGAAAGCGCTCGGCATGTCGGCCATGGTGATGGTGGCGCTCGCGCTCCTGCCGGGTATCCCGATGCTGCCCTTTCTCGCACTCGCCGCCGGTGCCGGGACGCTCGCCTATTACGTCGGCAAGCAGGCGAAGGCGCGCGAGCATGAGGCGACGAACCTTGACGCAAAGGGCAAGCCGCGTGCGCCGCAGGAACCGGCCGAGCCTGCCGAGGAGCCGATTTCGGAAGTGCTCAAGATCGACGACCTCAAGGTCGAAATCGGTTATGCACTGTTGCCGCTCGTCAATGGCAGCAACGAGGGCGAGCGCCTGACCGACCAGATCAAGGCCCTGCGCCGGCAGCTCGCCGCCGAGATGGGCTTCGTCATGCCGAGCGTGCGCATCCTCGACAACGTCCAGCTCGAGGCCAACGATTACATCATCCGCGTCAAGGAGATCGAGGCAGGAACCGGCAAGATCTTCCCCGGCCAGTTCATGGCAATCGATCCGATGGGCGGGCAGGTGCAGCTGCCGGGCCAGCACATGCTCGAACCGACCTTCGGCCTGCCCGCGACCTGGATCGATGCGGGTCTGCGCGAGCAGGCGCAACTGCGCAGCTATACCGTGGTCGATGCCGCAACCGTGCTCTCGACCCATCTCACCGAGGTGATCAAGGCGCATATGCCGGAACTGCTCACCCATATCGAGGTGCAGAAGCTGCTCGCCGAACTGCCCAAGGATCATGCCGATCTGCTCAAGGAGATCGTGCCGAGCCAGATCACGACGACCGGCATCCAGCGCGTCCTGCAGCTGCTCCTCGCCGAACGCGTCTCGATCCGCGATCTCGGGGCGATTCTGGAGGCGGTTTCCGAGGTCGTGGGCAGCGTCAAGAATCCGCGCGACATCGTCGAGCATGTGCGCATGCGGCTGGGGCGCCAGATCTGCGCGCAATATATCGGCCCCAACGGGCAATTGCCGATCGTCACCCTCTCGCCGTCCTGGGAACAGGCCTTCATGGATGCCATCGTCGGCCAGGGCGAGGACCGTCATCTGGCGATGCAGCCCTCGAAGCTCTCGGAATTCGTCGCCGCCGTGCGCGACGCTTTCGAGCAGGCGGCCCAGCAGGGTCAGATGCCGGTGCTCGTCACCTCGATCCAGACACGGCCCTTCGTGCGCTCCATCATCGAGCGCTTCCGCCGCGAGACGCCGGTGATGAGCCAGGGCGAAATCCATACCCGCACGCGCCTGCAGACGGTGGGCAGTGTCTGAGGCGGGGTGCGGGGTGCGTTCGACAATCGATCTGGCAGAGCGTAATCCGGAATTGACGGCCCGGATAAAGGCTCAGAAGTCCCACGGGTTAATGAGTTCGAGGCCCGTTGTGGCAAAATCCGCGAGATTTCGCGTTGCCAGCCGCCCGCCGTTCACGGCGGCGATGGCCCCGATCATCCCGTCCGGGGTTGACATTGGCCGCCCCCGGCGCATGGCGGTGCCCATGATCTCGCCGTATGACAGCGCGGCAGCTTCATTCAGCCCGAAAATCCGATCGGAAAACCGCTCCCGCCAATCGGAGAGCCCCTGTTCCAATCGATCAGCGCGTTGATCAGGGCGGATTTTCTGGATGCCGAACGCTATTTCGGCGATGGCGACGCTCGGTAGCGCCAATTCGGAATCGTGCCTGACCAGCCATGCCATGACAGAGGGGTCAGGCGCCTTCTTCAAGGTTTCCGAGATGACGTTCGTATCGATGAAGATCATAGTTCAGGCCCTGTATGGGCCTTTCGATTCTCGCGGATGACAGCCTCCAGATCGATATCGGTTCCGCAGGTCGCGGAAATACGCTCATAGAAGCGAGAGGCAGGCTCGCGCCCGGTCGCGCGAATCTCGTAGGATTCGAGCGCCCGCTCGACGATATCGGCAATGGAGCGATTTTCGCGCCGGGCGAGCCGGCGTGCGAGATCACGCGCTCTGGCGCTGCGTACGGAGAGTTGCGGTTCGGCCACGATATCCTCCTGTTTCGATTGGTCGAACCATATCATCGGCGGTTATTGCTGGCAAGATGGCAGCTGGTGGCTTGCCGGCAAGCTGGTCGTTGCGGTTCCTTCGCTCCGCCCCGCGCGTTCATGCCCTGTAATCCCCCTCGCCAAATCCCCCTCGCCGAATCCCCCTCGCCGAATCCTCCCTCGCCGAATCCTCCCTTGGAATATCTCCACAGAAGCCTTAAACAGCGCGGCATTGCCGCGTCACGCGACGCGCTCTTCCCTCACGGCGCGATCCGCCGCCAGCAAGAGAGACGATCATGGCTCATACCCGACACGCGCTCTTCCCCCTCGGCCCCGACACCACCCCCTATCGCAAGCTCACCAGCGAGGGCGTCACGGTGGAAAAGATGGGTGAGCGCGAGATGATCGTGGTGGAGCCGGAGGCCCTGCGGCTCCTCGCCGAGCAGGCGATGATGGATATCAACCACCTCTTGCGCCCCGGCCATCTGGCCCAACTGCGCAAGATCCTGGAAGATCCCGAAGCCACGTCGAATGACCGTTTCGTGGCCTATGATCTGCTCAAGAACGCCAATATCGCAGCCGGCGGCGTGCTGCCCATGTGCCAGGATACCGGCACCGCCATCGTCATGGGCAAGAAGGGCCGCTTCGTCTGGAGCGATGGCGGCGACGAGGACGCCATCGCGCAGGGTATTCGCGATGCCTATGACAAGAAGAACCTGCGCTATTCGCAGCTCGCGGCGCTCTCCATGTTCGAGGAGAAGAATACCAGGAACAATCTCCCCGCCCAGATCGAGCTCTATGCCGAGGGCGAGGATGCCTACAAGTTCCTGTTTGTGGCCAAGGGCGGTGGCTCCGCGAACAAGACCTTCCTCTATCAGGCGACGCCTTCGGTCCTGACCAAGGACCGGATGATGGCCTTCCTCAAGGAGAAGATCCTGACGCTCGGCACCGCCGCCTGCCCGCCCTACCACCTCGCCATCGTCATCGGCGGGACCAGCGCCGAGCTCAATCTCAAGACCGTGAAGCTCGCCTCCACCCGCTATCTCGACGCCCTGCCCACCGAGGGCAGCGAGGACGGCCACGCCTTCCGCGATCTCGCGATGGAGGAGGAAGTCCACAAGATGACACAGCAACTCGGCGTCGGGGCGCAGTTCGGCGGCAAGTATTTCTGCCACGACGTGCGTGTCATCCGCCTGCCGCGCCACGGCGCCTCGCTGCCGATCGGGCTCGGCGTCTCCTGCTCGGCGGATCGCCAGGCGCTCGGCAAGATCACCCGCGAGGGGGTTTTCCTTGAGCAACTAGAGACGCATCCGGCGGATTACCTTCCCGAAGTGGACGAGGCGAGCCTCGGCGGCGATGTCGTGCGCATCGATCTCAACCAGCCGATGTCGGAGATTCTCGGGGCGCTCTCGAAGCACCCGATCCGCACCCGGGTCTCGCTGTCGGGGCCGATGATCGTGGCGCGCGATCTCGCCCATGCGAAGATCCGCGAGCGGCTCGATCGCGGCGAACCGATGCCGGATTATCTCAGGAACCACCCGGTCTATTATGCGGGCCCGGCCAAGACGCCGGAAGGTTACGCCTCCGGCTCGTTCGGGCCGACCACGGCGGGGCGGATGGATTCCTTCGTCGACCAGTTCCAGGCTGCCGGCGGCTCCATGGTGATGCTGGCCAAGGGCAACCGCTCGGCCCAGGTGCGCCAGGCCTGCCAGGCCCATGGCGGCTTCTATCTCGGCTCGATCGGCGGTCCGGCGGCGCGCCTCGCGCAGGATTGCATCAGGAAGGTCGAGGTTCTGGAATATCCCGAACTCGGCATGGAGGCCATCTGGAAGATCGAGGTCGAGGATTTCCCCGCCTTCATCGTCATTGACGACAAGGGCAATGACTTCTTCCGCGAGCTCAATCTGGGCTGACACGAAGTCTTGCGGCGCCGGTGACTTCCCGGCGCCGAAGCGTGCTTTCAACCACGCCCGAACACATCCTCCACGGCACCGACCGCCGCGGCGATGACGGTATCGGCTTCCGCCTCCGTGAGGCAGAGCGGCGGCGCGAATCCGAGAATGTCGCCCTGCGGCATGGCGCGGGCGATCACGCCGCGCTCCAGCATCGCGGCGGCGAGCTGGGCCCCGATCTTGCGCGACGGGTCAAAGAAGACGCGATCATCGCGGTCCTGCACGAATTCCAAGGCGGCGATCATGCCCTCGCCGCGCACCTCGCCGACATGGCGATGATCGGCCAGCGCATCGCGCAGGCCGGCATTGAGATAGGCGCCGACCTTGCCGGCATTCTCCACGAGGCCGAGCTCGTCGATCAGCTCCAGATTGGCCACGCCGGCTGCCGCACACAGCGGATGCGCCGAATAGGTCCAGCCATGGCCGATCGGCCCCATCATGTCCGAACCCTTGACGAGACCTTCCCAGACCCTCTCGCCGACGATCACGCCGGAGAGCGGCGCATAGGCGGAGGTGAGGCCCTTGGCGATGGTGATCAGGTCGGGCTTCATGCCGTAATGGTCGGAGCCGAACATGGTTCCCATGCGCCCGAATCCGGTCACGACTTCGTCGGCGATCAGCAGGATGTCGTGTTTGTCGAGCACGGCCTGGATCGCGGCCCAGTAGCCCTTCGGCGGGGGTACGATGCCGCCGGTGCCGAGCAGCGGCTCGCCGATGAAGGCGGCGATGGTTTCCGGCCCCTCCGCGTCGATCAGGTCTTCGAGCTCCTGCGCACAGAAGCGACTGAAGGCCTCCTCGTCCATGGAGCGATCGGGGCGGCGGTAGAAATACGGCGCCTGTGTGTGCAGGATCGGGGCACGCGGCAGGTCGAAGGCGTTGTGGAACAGTTCCAGCCCGGTGAGGCTGCCCGTCATCACGCCCGATCCATGGTAACCGCGCCAGCGCGAAATGATCTTCTTCTTCTCCGGGCGCCCGAGGATGTTGTTGTAGTACCAGACCAGCTTGATGTTGGTCTCGTTGGCATCCGAGCCGGAGAGGCCGTAATAGACCCGGCTCATGCCTGCGGGGGCGCGGTCGATGATCATCTTCGACAGGGTGATCGCCGCCTCGCTGCCATGACCGGCATAGGCGTGATAATAGGCGAGTTGCGAGGCCTGCTGCGCGATCGCATCGGCGATCTTTGCGCGGCCATAGCCGACATTGACGCAATAAAGCCCCGCAAAGGCGTCGAGGCTGGTGCGGCCATCGCGATCGACGATGTGGCAGCCCTCGCCACCGGCGACGATGCGGGTGGGCGTCTCGCCGCGCGCATGGCCGCCCATATGGGTCGAGGGATGGAAGAAATGGTCGCGGTCCCAGGCGGTGAGGCTGTTGTCGAGGGTGGCGTCGTCGCGCAGCATGATATCCTCCGTCGCTCGATTCGTCGTCGCGGCGAGCATAGAGCCTTCGCATGAGAGGGTGGGACTGATCTTCCTTTGTGTAAGCCCGATCCGGGCCGCATCCCGGCGGCCTCGCGGCCCGTTTGGTCTGTCACGTCAACGCGATGTTCACGCCTCTCTGCAACGCTCACCTGCGATGATGAAGCAGGGCGGAAACCTGATGGAATACCGAATTTGGCTGCATGCATCCATGCCTGCGCCGCATGCTGAAGCAACGCCCTTGTCCGCCACTGCCCTCGTCCCGACATGAGGCTGGTGATCAGGATGGCCATTGCACTATGCGGGCCGCGGCATTTCCGTTACAGGAACATGCCGGGTCATTCATCCGGATCCGATCTGTACCGCGCGGCGCGCGGGCAATCGCATGTCTCGGGGCGAGCCGTTGTGCAGCAATGGCTCGGATCCTGAAAAAAGCTTTTCCGTCGGGCTTGCCTGTGACGTGGCGCACCGGACCTGACGCGACTGGCAGGAGAAGCGCGACAGAATGCTGTTTGGACGGCGCAAGAGCCCGAACTGGCGTGAAAAGCTGCGCGGCGCGCTCTGGCCGAAGCGCGGCATCACGCGTCCTTTCATCTACCTCGCCAAGCGCCTGCCCCGGCTTTCGGCGACACCGCACGCGATTGCAGCCGGTTTTGCCTCGGGTGCGGCCTGCTCCTTCACACCGCTGCTCGGGTTCCATTTCGTCTTGAGCTTCGTCGTCGCCTTCATCACGCGCGGTAACATGCTGGCCGCAGCCCTTGGGACGGTCGTTGGCAATCCACTCAGCTTCCCGTTCATCTTCGCCGCCACCTACGAGACAGGGCGCTGGATCTTTTCCTTCCTCGATGACGAAAAGATGCCGGATTCGGACGCGGTCGAATCACAAAGTGAGCAATTGATCGAACGCGGCCTGTTCTCCGTCGATCTTGACCAGCTCTGGCCCGTGCTGACCACCATGACGGTGGGAGCGGTGCCGCTCGGTATCATCACATTCGTGATTTCCTACATGGTCGTGCGCAGTTCCGTAGTGAGCATGCAGCGCGCACGGGCGCGTCGACGTGCCCGCCGCGAGCCGTTGCAGAACAGCAAGACGGTGCCGCCCTCCGGCGATTTGTGAAGATTGCTGTGTCCTTCAGCCGGGGTCACGTTCGCCGTGACCGCCGCCTGCTGCGTCCCTGTCACCCTGATTCCTCGCGCCCGTAGCCCTGCCCGACATCGCATTCTGCCCCGGCATGGCCGAGCTGCTCGCGGCATTGAGGTTGCGGGCGAGGCGTTCGATGCGCTCGGATGCCTTCACGATAGCGTCCGCAAGACGCGTTTCGCTGTCATGGGCGCGCGCATCGCCATTGGCCACGATCCCCTTCAGCTCCGCGATCTCGGCCTCGAGCCGTGCGGTTCTGCTGCGCGCTTCGCCGAGTTCGTCGGCGAGGGTGAGCGCCGCCATCACCTGCAGGCGCATGTCGCCGATCTCGCCGAAAGCCTCCCGCATCTCCGCGATACGCCCGTCGAGAAGCCGGGCGAGGCCGTCGAGATGGGTCTCTTCGCCATCGGCGCAGGCCATGCGATAACTCTTGCCCGCGATGTTGACCGTGACCTGCGGCACCTTGCTCTCCCCGGTTCACTCCCCGCAAGTGCGGCGAAACCCCTCAGCGATGCCCCGGATCGCCCGCTTCGGGCTCCTGGTGGGCCAGCACCTCTTCGATCGTAGCAATGGCGCGCGTCACCCGACGCGACACATCCTGCGTCGCGGCTTCGACGTTGCCGAGCCTGTTGCTGGCGCTGTCGAGTTCGACGGCGAGCCGGGCACGGTCATCCTGCATGATCTGCAATTCGGTTTCGAGATCCGCACGGGCATGATCCACGGCGATCCGCCGATTCACGGCGGCTTCCAGCATACCCAATGCATTGTCGAGTTTGCCGATCGCTTCCTCGAGCGAAACATCCATCACGCGACGCCTTCTACTCCCGCTAAGCCCGGGTCAGCCTAGAGATTGCGATGCGCGAGGGCAAGCGCGGGCATCATTGGTGGCGCGGCGCCTCGGTAGCGATGCCGGCGGCGGCAAGGCGGTTGTCGGTGCCGATCCGGGCATCGTCGAGGGCGGCGATCAGGCGGGCGGTGTTTTGCGCCGGCGTATGCCCGTCACCCTCGAAGGTGATGGCATGGACGTCGACGGCGGCGACCAGCGGGCGCAGGGCGAGGGCGAAGAAGACCTGCACGCCCTGATGATGGAATTCCAGATCGAGCACGACATTCGGAATCTCGCCCCATTTCAGCTCGATATCGGCGCGCGAGCCATAGATCAGCGTGTTCTCCTTGAAGAACATTTCGCATGACGACGCGATGAGGTCGGCGATATTGGCATGCTGTTCGAAATAGATGAACCGCGCGAGAATATCGAGATCGACAAGGCGCAGCTCTGCGGCCACCGACTTGACGGCGTCGCCGATGAGCTGTTCCCTTTCGAGAAGGCCGGGAAGATGTCTTTCTTTCTTCATCGCAGCTTATCCATGCCTGCCAGGCCTCAGGACAGGCCTGATCCGGCGCCCGAACCGACCGGATTGTTCTTATTATAGTGAAACAGGTAAAGCAATTCGGCAACGACCTGATAGAATTCGGGCGGGATCGGATAATCCAGCTCGACCTTGTCGTACATCGATCGCACGAGCGGTTTGTCCTCGATCACCGGAATCGCATTGGCCTCGGCCACTTCCCTGATCTTGAGCGCCACGAGATCCTTGCCCTTGGCCACGACCACCGGCGCGCCGCCTTCTTCGAGCACGTAGCGCAGGGCGATGGCGTAATGGGTGGGATTGGCGATGACGATGGTGGCGCGTGGCACATCGGCGATCATGCGCCGGCGCGAGCGATCGCGGGCAAGCGAGCGCATCTTCGCCTTCATGTGGGGATCGCCCTCCATCTGCTTGTGCTCGTCCTTCACCTCCTGCCGCGTCATGCGCAGTTCCTTGCGCCAATGCGCACGCGAGAAGATGATGTCGACGATGACGAGCAGGATCGTGGCGATACAAACCGCCGTCAGCAGGCGCACGGTCAAGGCCAGAAGGAGTTCGGGCAGGGCGGAGGGGTCGGAATACATCGCACTCACCACCCGATGCGCATCGAAGAAGAACAGGGCGGCGATGACGAAACCTATGATCGCCAGTTTGAAGATCGCCTTGCCGAATTCCATCCAGCCCTGCTCACCGAAGAGTCGCCTGAAGCCGGATTTCGGCGAGATCCGGTTGAGCCTGGGCTTGATGCGTTCCCCCACGAGGCGGGGCCGGTTCTGCAGGAAGGAGGCCGAGAGCCCGCCCACGGCGAGGAGCGCCACGAGCGGCAGGAGGAACCAGCCGCTGGCCGCAGCGATGGCATGCATGAGGCTGGTCGCATCCGATCCGTCATGCAGTGCGATCCCGGCCGGGTCGTCGATGAAGCGCTGGAGCGCGCCCGCGAGACCCGTGATGCCGTGGCTGATATAGAGGAAGCAGATGGCGAGGATCGAGACGATCGAAGAGAAGGTCAGGGCCTCCTTCGAGACCGGGACATTCCCTTTTTCGAGCGCATCCTGGATCTTCTTTTCCGTCGGCTCCTCGGTCTTGCTGGCGCGGTCCTGCTCCTCCGACACCGTCTCTCTCCGTCAGTGGCAGTGGATCGGAATCAGCGGATATAGGCACCTTCGTCCTGGTCCGGGTTGAGTTCGATTTCGCCCCGTCCCGCCATTTCGAGGGCGAGATCGGTGACCATGCGCCGCGCCTCGATGACATCCTTCTGCGCCACGGCCTCGCCCGATGCGAGTTCGTTCTCCACCATGCGCCGCGCGCGGGTGCCCAGCGAAGAGAGGATGGCGTCGCGGAAATCGGGCTCTGTGCCCTTGAGCGCGATGACGAGGCGTTCGGTGGGAATCTGGTCGAGAATCGCCGCGCGCGCACGCGGCACCAGGTTGATGACATCCTCGAAGGTGAAGAGCAGCCCTTTCAGGATCTCCGCCGCCTTCGGGCGCGCCTCGGCCAGGCTGTCGAGCACGTCCTCCATCTGGTCGCGTTCCATCTTGTTGATGATGTCGGCCATGCGTGAATGCGTGTCGACGCCCATATTGCGGGCGAAGTTCAGCATGAAATCCTCGTGCAGCGTCTTCTCGACGATGCGCATGGTCTCCTCGACCACCGGCTTGAAGGAGAGCATGCGCCGCATCAGCGAGTTGCGCATGTCCTTGGGCATCTGGCTCATCACCTTGGCCGCGCAGGAGGGCTTCACCTTGGAGAGGATCAGGGCCGCCGTCTGCGGATGCTCCTTCTGCAGATAGGCTGCGAGAATACCCTCCGAGACACCGGAGATCCGCTCCCAGATCGAGCGGTTGGTATTGCCGATCACCTCCTGCATGATCTCGCTGACCTGCTCGGGTGGCAGGATGCCCGAGAGCAGCCGCTCGACCTCGTTGGCGGTGCCGAAAAGCGAGGTTCCCGAGGAGAATTCCAGCGCGAATTCCTCGATCACCGTCTCCAGCTCCGTTGCGCTGACCACGCCGAGATCGGCGGCGGCCCGCGAGATGCGTTTGAGCTCGGGCGGTTCGAAGCGCCCCATCAGCCGCCGCGCGATCTCCGGATCGAGGGCGAGCATCAGGGCGGCGACCTTGTCGGCGCCTTCCAGTTCACGCGGTTTGGGCAGGGTGGCCTCATAGGCCGCAAGCGCCGTCATCTCGTATCATCCCCTGGAATTGCAAAGGTTGCCTGTGCGGTCCGCCGCAGGCCGGCAGCGCCGCGCAGCCTCAGAAACCGGCGGAGGTGCTCTGTGCCGTGACGATCTCGGTCAGCGAGACGCCGAAGCGGGAATTGTCGTCCTCGACAACGACCACTTCGCCGCGCGCCACGACACGTCCGTTCACCACCACGTCGACCGGTTCGCCGACACGGTGATCGAGCGGCACCACGGCGCCGCGCCCGAGCTTCATCAGATTGGCCACCGGCATGGAGGCCGAGCCGAGCACGACCTGGATCGAGACCGGGATGCGCATGATCGAATCGAGATTGTAGCCCGCATGCGCGTCATGCAGCGTTTCCTCGGCCTCGTCGGCGAAGCCGGCGGCATGCGTGTCGCGTGCCATTTCTTCGGCGAGATCGGCGACGCTCGCGGCGGCCTTGGCGGTGAATGGCTGCGCCGGCGACTCGGCTGCCGTGTCGGCCTCGTGCTGCGGGGCATCACTGTCGGGCGCTTCGGCCTTGCGGCCGGCATTGCGGGACTTGTTCGCGGTGGTGTTCTTCTGGGTCATCGGATTCTACCTCTGGAGTGTTCGGGATCAGCCCTCAGGTGCCGGCTGCGATTCCGGTGCTGCGGATGACGGGCCAGGAAAGGATCTTGCGGGTGCGCGGGGCGTTCCGCGCTGCCTTCTCGGCGGGGGCAAGTGCCAGCGTGCCGCGGTTTTCCGTGACGGTCGCGGGCTCTGCAGCTTCGTTGTGATGTATGGCCATGGCGGCGGCTTCCGCTTCGGCGGGTTCGGGCGCGGTGCCGGCCCGGCTCTTGCGCAGCGTCTTGCCGCCAGCAGACTTGCCGCCAGCAGACTTGTCGCCAGCGGCATTGCCATCACCGCTCTTGCTGCCACCGCCCTTGCGGCGTCCGGCTGCGGTCGCCTTGCTCTGCGTCCAGCTCCGTGCCTGCGCGTGTCCTTCGGCATCCGGCCCGGCATTGGCGTCCCCTTGCGGATCGTCCGGCGCACGGATCGCGGATTCGGCGCGTGCGGCCGCATCGCGCGCCTCGTGGATGCGTTCTCGCAGGCGCAGGAGCTGCGCCGATGCGGCGGTCTCGGTCGCTTTCAGCGCATCAAGGGTGCATTGTGCGGCATCGAGCCGTTCGCCCAGCGTGATCGCCGTACGGGCCCCCTCGTCATGGGTACGTGCCAGCGCCGCGTCGACGCGCTCCATGGCCTGCGATGCATCGTGCAGGGCGAGACCGTATTCGCTTGCATATGCCTTGAAGTGGCGGAATTCGCGCAGCATGGCGAAGGAGAAGCCGCAGGTGAAGACCAGCGCTACCAGGAGCGCGATGTCAATGGCTGTGGAGGGCATCAATGAACTCCTGTTGCTGATCGATCTCGGCTTCGATTTTCAGCGTATAGGCACCGTTCGACTGGCCGAGCGCGCATGAGAACAGCGCCTGGCCATTGCATTGCAGCCGTACCGGTGTCTTCGGCCCGGCCTGCAGATCGAGCACCTGGCCGACCTGGAACTGCGCCACGTCACCCAGGGTGATCATGCGCTCCTCGAGAATCGCCTCGAGCGAGACGCGGGTGCGCTGCACCTCCGCCTGCATCTGCTGCGTCCAGCGCGGATCGGCGCCGGCGCCGTCCCCGGAGAGCACATGGGCGAGGTTCTGGCGCATCGGCGACAGGGCCGATTGCGGGATGATGACGAACATCTCGCCGCCGCGCCCCAGCGCCTGGATCAGCAGCTTGGCGACTACGGAGAGATTGTTGCGTCGGCCGATAATGGCGAAATCCATGCGCGTTTCCATACGCTCCAGCTTGAAGCCGGTCCGGGCCACGGGGCCGAAGGCGGTGGCGAGCGCCTTGCCGGCCTCCTCGAACAGGGTCTGGGCGACGCGGGTCTCGATATTGGAGAAGCCGCGCTCCTCGTCGACCGGCGGCTCGGTGCCGTCGGAACCGAACAGGACCTCCACCATGGTGAAGATGAAATCGCGATCGAATCCCACGAGAATCCGCGTGTCCCATTCGGTGGCGTGGAACATGGCGGCGATGGCGTTCGACTCGTAGAATTCGAGAATGTCGCCGATGCGTCCGCTCTCGATGTTGCTCACCGAGAAATAGGAGGGCGAGGCCGACATGTGGCGCAGCCCGTCGGCGCAATAGGTCGCCACCCGGTCGAATATCACATGCAGCATCGGCAGGCGGTCGACGGTGATGCCTGCGGCATCGAGCAGCTTGTCGGAAATCGCGTTTCCGGTGCGCGCTGCGGCGCGCTCCGAGGCCGGCTTGATGTTGCCGTCTTCGTCGAGATCATCGAAATCGATCATCATGCGGCTCCCTGGCTGGGCACGCGGTCATTGGCGGGGCGGCCTGCAGCCGCGAGGGTCTCGTTCTCGACATCGTCGATGGAGGGGCGGTCGTAGGAGGAAATTGCCTTGCGCCCGTGTTCGAGGGCGATCTGCGGCAGGGCCCCGTTCATGAAGGCGAGGATGGTCTGCTTGGTGATGGTGTAGAGGCGCATCTGGTGTTCGCGGGTGGCCTTGATCTTGTAGGCCATCGGCGCGACCAGCCCGTAGGAGGCGAAGATGCCGGTGAAGGTGCCCACCAGCGCCGCGCCGATCAGGCTGCCCAGCAGCTGCGGCGACTGGTCGAGCGCGCCCATGGCCTTGATCACGCCGAGCACGGCGGCGACGATACCCAGCGCCGGCAGCGCCTCGGCCAGGATCATCATGGCGTTGTAGGGTTTGAGCCGCTCGCGCCGGATGGTCTCGATCTCCTCGTCCATCAGTGATTCGATCTCGTGCGAACGGGCGTTGCCGATGACCAGCAGACGCATGTAATCGCATATGAATTGCAGCAATTCGGGGCGCTTCATCACCAGCGGGAAGCGCTGGAAGATCTCGGAATTATGGGGATCGTCGATATGCGGCTCCACCTCGTTGCGGCCCTTGGCGCGAATATCGCGCATGAGCATGTAGAGCAGGCCGAGCACATCGAGGTAATCGCGCTGCCGCGGCACCTTTCCCATGCCCGCCTCGAGGCAGGCGCGCCCGGTATCCCTGATGGCGCTGGGCGAATTGGCGACGATATAGGTGCCGAAGGCCGTGCCGCCGATGATGACGAATTCCCAGGGCTGCCAGATGACCGGCACATGGCCACCCATCGCCCAGAACCCGCCGAGCAGCGAGGCCATCGTGATGATGATGCCGATGATGATGAGCAAGGCTTGCACTCCCGAACTGCCGTGATCGCAGAATCAGGAATAGCGTCCGAGCCTTGCGCGAGGCATGCGCGGAAAGCGTCGCGGCTTCGCCTCAGCCGGTCTGCGCCAGCGCGCGGCTGACTGCTGCGCGCATGTCGTCGAGGGAGAAGGGCTTGGTGAGCACGTCCGCGACGATGGCGTCGAGCCCGCGGGCGCGCTCGCGCTGATCGGCGAAACCCGTCATCAGCAGGATGATCAGGTCGGGAAAGTCACGCTTTGCAGCGAGCGCGAGCGCAATCCCGTCCATGATCGGCATGCGGATATCGGTGAGCAGCAGATCGAAAGGGGTATCCGCCGCCTCGAGCGTGTCGAGCCCCTCGGCCCCGTCCTCGGCGGTGACGACCTCGTGACCGTCGAGCTGGAGGCCGCGACTGAGGAAGCCGCGCACTGGTTCTTCGTCATCGACGAGCAGGATTCTGGCCATCGGCGTCAGGCTCCCGGCTCGGCTGCATCCGTCGCTGCGCTCGCGGGTTCGAACAGATCGGGATCGGTATCACCGGTATCGATCACGCCGACGAAGGGCAGTTGCCGATAGGAATGCGCCACATCCATGCCATAGCCGACCACGAAGACATCGGGACAGGTGAAGCCGACGAAATCCGCCTCGATCTGCACGGCGCGCTTGCCGGGCTTTTCCAGCAGGACCGCCGAGAGCACACGGCGCGCGCCGCGCGCGGCAATCAGATCCTTGGCGAAGACGATGGTGCGTCCGGATTC
>NZ_DATGCW010000184.1:0-16308 GCF_035311605.1 Saliniramus sp. | reverse complement strand
GCCGAAGAAGGCGCTGGGGCAGAATTTCCTCTTCGATCTCAATCTCACCAGCCGCATCGCCCGCTCGGCCGGTGCGCTCGACACGGTGATCGAGGTCGGGCCCGGCCCGGGCGGGCTGACGCGGGCGCTGCTCGCAGCCGGTGCGAAGCGCGTCATCGCGATCGAGCGCGATCCGCGCTGCATCGCAGCGCTCGAGGAGATCGCCGCGCATTATCCAGGGCGGCTCGAGATCATCCAGGGGGATGCGCTTCGCTTCGACCCACGCCCGCTGCTCGCCGGTGAGCGGGCAAAGATCGTCGCGAACCTGCCCTATAATGTGGGCACCCAGCTTCTGCTCGATTGGGTGACGGCGCCGGAATGGCCGCCTTTCTGGGAATCGGCGACCTTGATGTTTCAGCGCGAGGTGGCCAGACGCATCGTCGCCGATGAAGACGATCGCGCCGATTACGGACGTCTCGGCGTGCTGTGCGGCTGGCGCACGCATGCGACGATCCTGTTCGACGTCGCACCCTCTGCCTTCGTGCCCCCGCCCAAGGTCACCTCCAGCGTGGTGCATCTCACCCCGCGCCCGGATCCCGCGCCCTGCGATCTCGCCATGCTGGAGAAGGTCACACAGGCCGCTTTTGGTCAGCGCCGCAAGATGCTGCGCCAGAGCCTGAAGGGGATCCACCCCGATCCCGGTGCCCTGCTGATGCCGCTCGGGATCGCGCCGACGGCACGCGCCGAGGAGCTCGGCGTGGCCGATTTTCTGGCGATCGCCAACGCGCTGGCCGGGACGCGCTGAACTCAGGTCTCTTCCGACAAAAGATTTTCGACGAAGCCGGCAAGGGCGGGATGGCGCTCGCGGCGCAGCCGCTCCGAATCGAGGATGGCGCGCAATTCGCCGAAGGTGCGTTGCAGATCGTCGTTGATCAGCACGTAATCATAGGTCTGCCATTGCGCGATTTCCTCGCGGGCATTGGCCAGCCGCCGGGCGATCACTTCGGGCGAATCCTCCGCGCGGCGCTCCAGCCGGTTGCGCAGTTCGGCCATCGAGGGCGGCAGGATGAAGACGCTGGAAACGTCGTTGGGCATCTTCTCGACGATCTGCTTCGTGCCCTGCCAGTCGATGTCGAACATCATGTCTTCGCCTGCCCCCAGCGCCTGCTCGACGGGCTTGCGCGGCGTGCCGTAGAAATTGCCGTGCACCTCCGCCCATTCGAGCAGATCGCCGCGCTCACGCATCTCCAGGAAGTCGTCACGGGCGATGAAGCGGTAATGCACGCCGTTGATTTCCGAGCCACGCCGGGCCCGGGTCGTCACCGAGACAGACAGCCTGATGCCGTGATCCTGCTCGATCAGGTTGCGCGTCAACGTGCTCTTGCCGGCGCCCGAAGGCGAGGACAGGATCAGAAGCACGCCACGGCGGGGGATGAGGGCTGTATCGGGCATCGGCGTCACTCCACGTTTTGAACCTGCTCGCGAAACTGGTCCACCACGCTCTTCAGCTCCAGCCCGATCCGCGACAAGGTCACGTCCGAGGCCTTGGAGCACAGCGTATTGGCCTCGCGTCCGAATTCCTGGGCGAGAAAATCGAGCCGCCGACCCACCGCGCCGCCCTCTGCCAGCAGCGCCCGTGCGGCGGCGATATGCGCATCGAGCCGGTCGATCTCCTCCTGGATATCGGCGCGGGTGGCAATCAGCACCGCTTCCTGGTGCAGGCGGTCGGCATCGAAACCGGTCCCCGCCTCCATGATGCGGGCGATCTGCTCGGCAATGCGGGCGCGGATGGCCTCCGGCGTGCGGGCCGGGTTGTCACGGGCCGCTGCAACGAGCCTTTCCATGGCACCAAGCTGCGCGGTGATGACCTGCGCGAGCGCCGCGCCTTCGCTGCGGCGGGCTGCGACGAGGGTTTCCGCCAGTTCATCGAGTGCTTTGCCGAGATCGACCTGCAGCGCCTGCGTGATGCTTTCGTCATCGGTTTCCGCGATATCGATGACACCACGCACGCAGAGGAGCCCGTCAAGGCTGGCGGGCCCCACGGCCTCGGAGCGCGGGGCGCGTTCAACGGCTTCGACCAGGGCTGCAAGGATATCGTGATTGACGCGAAGGCGCGGCGCACTTTCCGACCGCGTCAGAGTGAGACCGACCTGGCACTGGCCGCGCGTGAGCATCTTGCCGAGACGCTTGCGGGCCTCTTCGCCCAGCGCATCCCAGCCCGAAGGCATGCGCAGCCGGATATCGAGACCGCGCCCATTCACGGATTTCGCCTCAAAGGCAAAGCTGTAGGGCCCGCTCGTGCCCGTCACACGGGAAAAGCCGGTCATGCTCGCAATGGTCATCCAACCGCCTCCCGGATGCGCTGCACGGATCTGCGTCGTCATCGCCGACATGATCGTCATCGGTGACACGGCGCTTTTGCACCGGCGGCGGTGCCGAGGCAAGCCGGCCGTACTGCCGGAACCCTCAAGAGCGGACATGAAGCGGGTATGAGCGACCCGCGCGCGCGTCAATGGCGCGGCGCGATCGAGAAACCGCCGGCGCGGATGCGATCGGGCAAGCCCTGGGCGAATTCCGCCGCCGCTTCCTCGCCATAGGTGGCGACAAGTTCCTGGAAGGCGGCGAAGATCGCGGCCTGCGCCATGCAATCCGCGTCGAGACCGTCGAGCTGCGCTTCGGCGAAGGCTTCGGTGACATAGCCGAGCGCCATGCGCTTCTCTTCGGCGACGTCGGTGATCGGTGCCGATTGATAATCGTAATCTTCAAGCATGAAACCGTGTCTCTCCCACCTTCCCACAGGCGCGACCTTAGAGACCGCATCTGCCCGCTTCCAGTCTCGGCTTACGAAAAGGTTAACGCGATCCGCTTGTTTTGTGGAAAAGACCTGACGCAGCGGCAAAAAGAGCAGCTTCGTTGCAGCGCATGTCAGTTTCCGTAGCGTGTCGCGATCATCCCGGCGAGCGCATCGCCTTCTTCCAGGAAGCGCGCGATGGCGATTTCCGCTGCGGGGGTACAGCGCCGGTAGGTCAGCGCGAAGGCCGCGTAACCGCGATTATAGGCCCCGGCGAGCCGTTCGGCGCGCTCCGGTCCCTCCGCTTCCAGCAGATCCTGCATGCGTTCGGGCCATTGCGCGGCATCATCCGCTTCACACAGGCCACGCAGGAAGGCGAGTGAGCCCATCACCTCCGCCAGACGCATGAGATCGGCCTCATAGGCCGGTGGCCGGGACGGCGCGCCGTCTTGCGCCGATCCCGAGACCGGCCCTGTGAGCAGGATCGCGGCGGTGAGGGCGCATATCGGGGCCAGGCGCCGCATCATGGTTGTTGCCGCGCGAGGGTGAGAGCGCCCTCGACGATCTGCGCGAGATGCGGCGTCGTCGGCAGCCCGGCGAGCCCTTCCGGATCAGCCCAGATGACGGCCCCGGCTTCAGGTCCGGGACGCGGCTCGCCCGCGACCCATTGCGCCGCATGGGCGCAAATGACGTAATGCACGCGCACCGCGCCGTCCTCGTCGTGCTCGATCACCTCGATCGGACGCACGAGGCCGAGAATCCGGGCTGTGACGCCGACCTCCTCATGTAACTCGCGCAGAGCCGCCTGGGCCAGGGTCTCGCCCGGCTCCACCAGTCCGCCGGGCAGCGTATAGAGGTGATTCATCGGCGGGCGGGTGCGTGTCGCGAGCAGCACACGGCCCTCGCGCAGCACGCAGATGCTCGCGGCCAGCAACGGGTTTGCGGGATAGTCACGCTGCACCGACACGATTGTCTTCCCTCCATCGCTGCGCCGTCTGCGCATCCATCATGCGGCTGTTTTCGCAAAGCCGGGAGGCGCCGACAAGGACGTATTGCCGTGCATGGCGGGGCCATGGACATGCAAAAGCCCCGTCCTGGAGGGGTGACGGGGCTTTCGCGATGCCGCCGGAGCGGCTGCCGTGACGGGCTGAAGGCGTCTTACTTGACGAAGGGGAGGCGCGCATCATCGCCGAGGCGCATCTTGCGATACTCTTCGCTGGTGACGATGGATTCGTAGAGATGCGGGGCGTAGAGCATCAGCTCGCGCTCGAAACGACGCATCTGGGCACGCTCGAGACCATTGAGCAGCCGCTGGAAGAAACCCTTTCGGACGGGCGCTGCCGGGGTTTCGGTGGCAGCGGCGTCGGCGGTGGGGGCATTGGGATAATTGAGGGCATAGGCCATGGGGACATCTCCTGAGCTGGTTACGCTCTGATCGTTCCCGAGCGTTTCCGTTGTCGTTGCATCGCAATATAAGTCAGCATCCCTGCCCTAGCTATGGAGTCTGAGACATGTTTGCCATGCGTCTAATGCATGCATCTGCGCCGAACACCTCGACCATGCTCGTTTGACGCATGACAGAGCACGCTGCCGACAAAAGCGGCAGGCCGAAGCCGTATCTGCCGTGTTGCAGTGCAGCATGGACCCGGATTATCGTCATTGAAATTCCGTTTCCAGGTCTTGCCCCGTGACGGTCATGCCCGCTGCGGCCTGATCGCGATCTTGCATCAGCCGCGCATCCGACCCAGAACAGGGGCGAGGCATCGAACCAGGTGAGGTCTTGCGTGAGTGGTCCGTTCCAGACATTCGACGATCCCGTGGCCGGCGGGCGCGATCCGCGGCGGCTTGCGCGCCTGCGCACGGCGCTCGAATCGAAGGGCCTGAGCGCCTTCATCATCCCCCGCGCCGATGTGCATCAATCCGAATACACGCCGCCGCATGACGAGCGGCTGGCATGGCTGACGGGTTTTACCGGCTCGGCGGGGCTTGCCGTGGTGCTCGCGCGTGCGGCGGCGTTGTTCACCGACGGGCGCTACACCCTGCAGGCGCCGCAGCAGATCGACATGACGCAGTGGCAAGTCGTTGATTCGACGCGTACCAGACCTTTCGTCTGGCTTGCCGAGCACCTCGGCGAGGGTGATGTCGTCGGCTTCGACCCGTGGCTGATGACCGCGCGGGACGTGGCGCGGCTGCGCCGGGAGGTCGAGACTGTCGGCGGATTGCTGCAAGCCTTGCCCGATAACCCGCTCGACGCGCTCTGGGACGACCAGCCGCCGCCACCGAAGGCGCCATTATGGGGGCATGATCCGGATCTGACCGGCGAGAGCGTCCCGGACAAGCTCGCGCGGATCCGTACGGCGATCGGTGAGGCGCGCTGCGATGCCCTCGTCGTCAGCGATCCGCATAATCTGTGCTGGGCCTTCAATCTGCGCGGCGCGGATGTCGCGCATACGCCGATCGTGCTCGGCTTCGCCCTGATCCCCGCCGAAGGCCGTCCGGTTCTCTTCATCGCGGGCGGCAAGATTGATGCGGCGATGCGCACGGCGATCTCGGAGCATGCCGATCTCGCGGAGCCGGACGGGTTGCTGGAAACCCTCACGGCCCGCGCTTGCGGCGGCGCGAAGCTGCGCATCGACAGTGCCACCGGCGCGGAGATCCTGCGCGAAACCGTCGTGCAGGCCGGCGGCGAGGCCGATGTCGCGGCTGATCCGATCACGTTGATGAAGGCCCGCAAGAACCCGGTCGAGATCGCCGGAAGCCGGGAAGCGCATCTGCGAGACGGCGTCGCGGTCTCGCGTTTCCTCGCCTGGTTCGCCGATACCGCCCCCCGCGGGGGGCTCACCGAGATCGACGCCGTGCGCAAGCTGGAAGAGATGCGTGCGCAGACCAATGCGCTCGTCGAGATCTCCTTTCCCACCATTGCCGGGGCCGGCCCCAACGGGGCGATCGTGCATTACCGGGTCAGCACGCAGAGTAATCGGGCAATCGGGACGGGGGAGCTGTTCCTGATCGATTCCGGTGCGCAATACAATGACGGCACCACCGATATTACCCGCACGCTGGTCACCGGTGAGCCGACACCGGAGATGCGTGCGCATTACACCCGTGTGCTCAAGGGTCATATCGCCATCGCCCGCGCCGTCTTTCCAAGGGGGACGACGGGCGCGCAGATCGATGCGCTGGCGCGGCTGCCACTCTGGGAGGCCGGGCTCGATTTCGACCACGGCACCGGGCATGGCGTCGGCAGCTTCCTCTCCGTGCATGAAGGCCCGCAGCGCATCTCGAAGGCCGGCAATGTCGCGCTGGATCCGGGGATGATCCTCTCCAACGAGCCGGGCTATTACAGGGCCGGCGCCTACGGCATCCGTCTGGAGAATCTGCTCCTGGTGGAGCTCCGCGCCATCGCCGGTGCGGAGCGCGAGATGCTCGGCTTCGAAACCCTCACCCTTGCGCCGTTCGAGCGACGGCTGATCGAGCCCGCCCTGCTGGGGCGAAGCGAGCGCGCCTGGATCGACGCCTATCACGCTCGCGTGTGGGAGAAGCTCGCACTCTCCGTCGACGACGCCACCCGCGCCTGGCTCGAAGGCGCAACCCGGCCGCTTGCGGTGTGACGATCCGGAAATGCAGCGGTGATCGCCCGATGGCGCAAAAGGCCTTTGGCCAGAACGCCCTGTCCGGCGAGCGCCGTGGGGCGTAGGCTTTCATGCGTGAGGCGCCAGGGTATGGAGGCGATATGGACAACGCAGTAATTCCTGATCTTTCGGGCAAGACCATTGCGATCGTTGCGCCGGGTAATATGGGCGCGGGCCTTGCCGCACGCGCCCACGCCGCCGGATTTACCGTGCTCACATTGCTGGCCGGGCGCGGCGAGGCCACACGCATGCGGGCCAGTCAGGCGGGCATGCAGGATGCTTCCGCGCAGGAAATCGCCGCCTGCCCCGTCATTCTATCCGTGGTGCCGCCGGGGCGTGCCCATGCGCTGGCACGCGACCTCGCCCCGGCGCTCGCCGCGGCGCCGGTCAAACCGCTCTATGTCGATTGCAATGCGGTCTCGCCCGAGACGGTGAAAGTGATCGCCGAGACGATCACGGCGACGGGCACGGCTTTCGCCGATGCCGGGATCATCGGTCTGCCACCGAAAGCTGACGGCCCGCTTCCGGTGATCTATGCGAGTGGCAAGGCCGCGCCCGGGCTCGCTGCGCTGAACCATGCCGGTCTCGATATCCGTGTGCTCGACGGGCCCGTCGGCGCGGCCTCGACCCTGAAGATGTGTTATGCGGGCATCGGCAAGGGGCTGACGGCGCTCGCCTCGGCAATGATCCTCGCCGCCGAGCGCGCCGGTGCCGGCGATGCGCTGCGGACCGAGATGGAACGCAGCCAGAAGATGCTGCTCGGGCGGCTTGAGGGCAGCATTCCCGACATGTTCCCCAAAGCCTATCGCTGGGTCGCGGAAATGGAAGAGATCGCGGATTTTCTGTGCGATGAGAGACCCGAATCCGGGATCTATCGCGGCATGGCGGGCTTCTATGACAGGCTCGCCGGCGATTTCGATGCGCAGGGTCCGGAGATCGCGGCGCTGAAGCGGTTCCTGGAGAAGGACTGATCCGCAGGCCCGACCAGACGGAACCGGAATGAACCGCTTTCGGGTGTCTGCGGAATGCGAGTCGGACAACCTCGCGCGGCCACGAAATCTAGAATATTGAAATGATTGAAATTTTACGCCTTTACCAAATGGCGCGTCGATGTCGTTTCACGGCAGGCAAAACTGATGCATATAAAATCAAAACATGATATCATATATTTATGAGATATTATTTAAATGAATACCATTTGCGTGTTCGTAAGCCCCGGCCTCCGCCCGGCCTCGGGCGGGACGTGGTCGTCTCCGCGCCGGAGGAGAACGATGCTTTCGAGCAGGCCTTGTGGCGTCAGACGCTGGCCCGCGCCATTCGGCAGGCGCGCCGGGAGGCGCAGGGTCGAAACGATCCCATGCTCAAGCAGAAACTCCGCCGTCTCTATCGCACCCTCTGGGGCGGTCGGCGGGTTTCGCCCAGCGCCGGCGATCCGGCCCTAGAGTGCGCCGCTGCCCGGCTGGCCGGCGAGCAGCGCCAGGCCGATCACCAGCACGAAGGCGGCGGCCGCGAGCTCGAAGCCCGAGCCGATGACTGTCCCCCGCTCATTGCGTCCGCCGGCGATGCGCAGGGCGAAATCCTTCATGAAGACGGCGGTGAGCGCGATCAGGCTGGTGGTGATGGCGGTGCCGACGGCCATGGCGAAGGTCGCGGCGATTCCCGCGCCGATGAGATCCTGCGAAGCGGCAAACACGAGCAGGACGAGGGCTCCGGCGCAGGGCCGCAGGCCGGCGGCGAAAACCACGCCGGCATATTCGCGCCAGCGCCGCAGCCGCATGAATTCCTCGGGCGGGGGCAGATGCACGTGGTCGCACCCGGCGACGTGATCTTGCCGCAGGCCGCGCCGGTGCAGGATGAGATCGGTGAAGCGCCCGGCCTTGCGCCAGGTCAGCCAGAGCCCGAGCAGGGCGACGACGAGGAAACTCGTGAATTCAACCCGCCCCGTCAGCCGGTCCATACCGACTGCGGTGAGACTGAAGACGGCAATCGCGGCGCCGACCATGGCGATGGCAACGACGGCCTGCAGAAAGGCGGCAGCGAAGCACAGGCCGATCCCGCGCCGCAGAGCGCGCTCTTCCGCGACGAGATAGGCTGAGATCACGGCCTTGCCGTGTCCCGGACCGGCAGCGTGGAAGACGCCATAGGCAAAACCCACACCCATCAGGGCCCAGAACGCCCCGCCGCCCTCGGGCAGGGCGCGCACGCCGGCCTGGATGCGCTGGTAGAACAGCCCCTGCAGAGCCAGCAGGGTGTTCATCAGCGCATTGCCGGGCGGCGCTGTCTCACGCATGGTCATGCCGAACGGCGCAACCGTTGGGGCGGGCGCCGGCGCGGATGGCACGAGAAGATACAGAATCAGATTGAGCGCACCACCCACGGCGAGCACGGCGATCAGCGCGAAACCGAGGCGCAGCGCGAGACGTCGCCATCCCGCCGGGCCGGTACGCCCGGAGTGATTCGCGGCACCAACGGTATCGGCGGCCAAAGATGCCGGCGTCGGGGACGGGCTGGTTCTGGTCATGTCACTTCGCCGTCATGGATACGGTCGTCCTTCGAGCGGAGGCGTTCACGGGCAGGCGATCAGCGCACGATTCGCGAATTGCTCGCCGAAATCGGAGGCCGCCGTCAAGGTGGCGAAGAAGGCCTCCGACAGGCTCGCGGTTTCTTCGATCTCCGATGAGGCGGGTCGCGTGATCGTCTTGGCGCAGCCTTGCGGACCGCCGACGAGGCGGATGGCGTCGTCACCCTCGTCGATGGCGAAGGAGACGAACAGCGTCGGATCGTAGATTTCCATCACGAAGGCCGTGCGCGGTCGGGCCGGTTCGCTCAGCGGCAGGGTGAAGCTGAGGGTGAGTTGCCCGCCTTCATAGACCATGTCGTAATCGACGGGTGGCGCGAAATCACGGTCATCGCCATCGATTCGCGCTTCGGTGAAATAGCCGAATTCGACCAGCGAGGTGGCGTTGATCTCGGCCAGTTCCCGCAATTGTGCCGGGCCGACCTCGCCGTAATCCTCCTCCAGCCCCTGCACGGCCCAGGCGGAATAGAATTCGTCGAAGGTCCAGATATGCCGCAGCCCGGCGACGCGGCGGGCTTCGTCATAGAGCACTTCCGCATGTGCCGTGACCCAGACATGCGGATGCGCCCGTGCGGGCTTCGTTGCGAGCACCGACATGCCGGTGAGCAGCGCCAGCACGGTCAGCATACGCAACGCGATCCCGTATGACGGCATCCGGCGCTGGGACGAAGTTGCATTGCGCGCAAGACTCTCGATCATGGCAATCCGTTTCTTTCCCGGCCGCGGCTCCGGGTTCCGGCGAGACGCGCCACCATGGATGAAGCTGCGCCGCTATGGTTAAGCGAGCGTTAATGCTTCGTATCACATCAGGCTGACCTCGCACATTGCACTGGTGCTGCGCGAGTGGGGCGAAAGCATGACGGGGTGATGCGGAGCGGGCATGGTACGCACGCGAACATGGCACGCATGCACGCGGGCAAGCCGCTTTTCCCGCGCGATGCACCCTTGCGGGCGGGACGAAATCCTTCCACTTTCGTATGAGACCAATAAGCAACCGGGGCGCGCCCGCGATTGACGGTCATCGCTGAATATGTCAGCATCACTGACATATCATGCGCGCTTTTACGGATGCGCGCCCGGAAATGCCGAGCGCGGACGAGACCGGTGGCAAGCTGGCGGAACGCGGGAAGCCGAGGGTCGCGACAGGCGACCGAGGAGGACAGACGTATGAGCAAGGCTGGCATCGACGATAAGGCCGTGGAAGAGAAGACCGCGAAGGCCGCAACCTCTGAACCGGCCAATGCGCTGCGCGACGTCTCTCTCGACGACAAGTATGATCTCGGCAAGGATCGCGTCTTCCTCACAGGAACACAGGCGATCATCCGCCTGCTGCAGATGCAGCGCGAACGCGACCGGCTGGCCGGGTTGAACACGGCGGGTTTCGTCTCCGGTTATCGCGGCTCTCCGCTGGGCGGGCTCGATCTCAATCTGGCGCGGGCGAAGAAGCATCTCGCCGCCTCCCACATCACCTTCCAGCCCGGCCTCAACGAGGAACTCGCAGCGACCGCCATCTGGGGCACGCAGCAGGCGGAACTGCGCGGCGAAGGCAGGTATGACGGCGTCTTCGGCGTCTGGTACGGCAAGGGCCCGGGCGTTGATCGCTCCGGTGACGTCTTCCGCCACGCCAACATGGCCGGCACCTCGACCAATGGCGGCGTGCTCGCCCTGATGGGCGATGATCACATTGCCGAATCATCGACCGTGGCGCACCAGTCGGAATTCCATTTCGTCGATGTGATGAGCCCGATCCTGAACCCGGCCGGGGTGCAGGAGATCCTCGACTACGGCCTCTACGGCTTCGCCATGAGCCGCTATACCGGGACCTGGACCGCGTTCAAGTGTGTCAAGGACAACATCGAATCGACCGCCTCGGTGGACGGCTCGATCGACCGGGTGAAGATCGAATATCCGGATGATTTCGCCATGCCGCCGGGCGGGCTCAACATCCGGCTTGGCGACAGCATCCTCGAACAGGAAGCGCGCCTGCAGGATTACAAGCGCGACGCCATGCTCGCCTTCATCCGCGCCAACAACCTCAACCGCACCATCCTGACCGGCGGGCGCAATCCGAAGGTCGGTGTGATCACGGTCGGCAAATCGTATCTCGACGTGCGCCAGGCCATGGACGAGCTCGGCCTCGACGAGGTCAAGGCCAATGACATGGGCTTGCGGCTCTACAAGATCGCCTGCCCCTGGCCGCTCTCGCAGCGCGAGCTGATGGATTTCGCCCAGGGGCTCGATCTCGTCATCGTGGTTGAGGAAAAGCGCTCGCTGATCGAGGTGCAACTGCGCGAGGAGCTCTACGGCACCGCCAATCAGCCGGTCTGCATCGGCAAACGCGACGAGCAAGGCGACTGGCTCTTCCCCGTCAAGGGCGCACTCGATTCCAACGACATCGCCATCGCCATCGGTGAGCGGCTCCTGCGCTACCATAACAACGATGATCTCGCCGGACGCGTGGCGCGCCTCAAGGAGGCGCAGGACATCCTTGCCAGGACCAGCGACGTCTCGAACCGCACTCCGCATTTCTGCGCCGGCTGTCCGCATAACAGCTCGACCAAGGTGCCCGACGGCATGCGCGCCTATGCGGGAATCGGCTGCCATTACATGGTCCAGTGGATGGACCGCAACACGTCGGGTTTCACCCAGATGGGCGGCGAGGGCGCCAACTGGATCGGCGAGGCGCCGTTCTCCACGCGCGGCCACGTCTTCCAGAACCTGGGCGACGGCACCTACAACCATTCCGGCGTGATGGCACTGCGCTGGGCGGTCGATACGAAGACCAACATTACCTATAAAATCCTGTTCAACGACGCCGTCGCCATGACCGGCGGGCAGACGCATGAAGGCGGGCTCACCGTCGACATGATCGCCCGGCAGGTCCGCGCCGAGGGCGTCGAGCGCATCGCGCTGGTGACCGACGAGCCGGAGAAGTATCCTTCGACGGCGGATTTTCCCGCCGGGATGACGATCAACCATCGCGACGAAATCCAGAGCGTGCAGCAAGAGCTCGCCGAAATCGGCGGCGTCTCGGTGATGATCTACGACCAGACCTGCGCCTCGGAAAAGCGCCGCCGCCGCAAGCGGGGCACCTTCCCTGATCCCGACAAGCGCGTGATCATCAACGAGCTCGTCTGCGAAGGTTGCGGCGATTGCTCGGTCCAGTCGAACTGCGTCGCGGTACAGCCGCTCGAGACCGAATACGGGCGCAAGCGCCAGATCGACCAGTCCAATTGCAACAAGGACTTCTCCTGCGTGAAAGGCTTCTGCCCGTCCTTCGTGACGGTGCACGGGGCCAAGCCGAAAAAGGCCAAGGTCTCCGGCTCCGGCGATGCGTTGCCCGAGACGATCCCCGATCCGCAGATTCCCGCGATCGACACGACCTGGAACTGCATCGTCACCGGCGTGGGCGGTACCGGCGTCGTCACCATCGGCGCCATCATCGGCATGGCCGCTCATCTCGAAGGCAAGGGCTGCGGCATGATCGACATGGCCGGCCTCGCCCAGAAGGGCGGCTCGGTCTACAGCCATGTGCGTCTCGCCAAGTCGCCGGAAGAGATCCACGCCATCCGCGTCGCGGCCGGCACGGCGGATCTGGTGCTCGGCTGCGATCTCGTGGTGAGCGGCACCAAGAAGGTGCTGGCTGCGGTCTCGCCCGGGCGCACGGCACTGGTCGTCAACACGGCGGAGGTCTATCCGGGCGACTTCACCCGCGATGCTGATTTCTCGCTGCCGGCGGAGCGCCTCAAGCGCGAGATCAAGCGCATCGCCAATGGCGAGAAGGTCGATTTCGTCGATGCCACGGCGATCGCCACGGCGCTTCTCGGCGATGCGATCGCGGCCAACATGTTCATGCTGGGCTTTGCCTATCAGCGCGGCGCGGTGCCGCTGCATGCCGATGCGATCGAGCGCGGCATCGCGCTCAACGGACAGGCCGTGGCGATGAATATCGAAGCCTTCCGGCTGGGCCGCAAGGCGGCGGCAAGCCCCGAGGGCCTCGCCAGGGTCGTCGCCTCGCTGAAGGCGCCGACCAAGGCGCGCGAGATCTCGCAGACGCTTGACGAGACCATCGCCCGGCGCGTCGAATTCCTCACCGCCTATCAGGATGCGGCCTATGCCGCGCGCTATCAGGCGCTGGTCGAGAAGGTCCGCGCTGCCGAAGCGAAGGCCGTTGACGGCAAGGAGGGGCTCACCGAGGCGGTCGCGCGCAACCTGTTCAAGCTGATGGCCTACAAGGATGAATACGAGGTCGCGCGGCTCTATTCCGACGGCTCCTTCCTCCGCCAGGTCGATCAGACCTTCGAGGGCGGCAATCTGCGCTTCGAATTCCACCTCGCCCCGCCGCTTCTGGCCCGCAAGGATCCCAATACCGGCGTGCCGCGCAAGATCACCTTCGGGCCGTGGATGCTCAAGGCCTTCGGGCTGCTGGCAAAGTTCAAGGGCCTGCGCGGCACGAAGCTCGACGTCTTCGGCTACACGCAGGAGCGCCGCACCGAGCGGCAGCTGATCACGGATTACGAGGCCATGCTGGAGGAGATCGTGGCGAAGCTCTCGCCCGACAACCACATCACCGCCCTCGGCCTCGCCTCGATCCCGGCCAAGATCCGCGGCTTCGGCCATGTCAAGGAGCGCCACCTCGAAGCCGCCAAGGCGGAAGAGGCGGCCCTGATGGAGCGCTTCCGCAACCCGCAGAAAGCGCCGGCAGCGGAAGCGGCGGAGTGAGCGGCGGCGAAGGCAATAACAGCGTGACCGTACCGCCAGTGATCTGGCGGTACGGGACACAGCCAATCTGCGACTTTGACGGTTTAAGGCGGACGAATGCCCGCTTATTGGAGAGTGCGGTTCAGATTAAAAGCGCGTGTCATCCCCACGCTCCCAATCAGCCAGATTATCCCCAGGCGGCAACGCGAAGACTTCGCCGTCGTAAGAAATCACTCCAGGGAACATTCCGCCAAGTTCGAGGATCTGAATGCTTTCTGTTACACCAAGTTGGTCTAATGCGTTTACGCCATTCCTGAAGCTAAGCGTATCATCACCCGATCCGGGAGCGAGAAATATTTCCGCGGAGCTTATGTCGAGATCGCGTAAAGATTCCACTATTCTTTGCGGATCGGAAAGCGCATCAAGATGCGCTACGTAGTGCCTTTCGTTTTCCCTATCTATTACAATCAGGCCAGTACAGGTATTCAATCCGTGAGTCGACAATGGCTGATCCAAATCTGCAAGTTGGAACATGTCTTGCCTAACATAAGCACCAGGCTCACCAAGATAGATTTCATCTGGCTGCGTTATCCGGTTAATATCCCATCTGATATCAGAAATCCGCTGATTCTGAATAGCAGTAGCCTGGAAATCTGATGCCCAATTCACTAAAGAATCAGGACTCTCTGTATAGCCTTGTGCCTGCATATTCAAGCCAAGGCGACTTGCTATCTGAGGAAGGAAAAGCTCACGATCATCTATGCTGGCGATTTTAATCGGCGTCGCGTCCGTAGATAAATCGATCCGCATTACACGTTCTGGCTCGTCAGGAAGGGTGATGAAAATACTATTTCTACCGTTATAGGACACACGGACATTGATATCATATCCTTCCACATCGACCGAAGCGATCGTTGACCAGCGCTCGCCAGCAGTAATCGCTGCGCTCAGCGCCCCATCAAAGAGCCCTTGAAATTCGGAATTGAGGCGCTCCGGATCAAGCGGTTCACGTTCAGCAATATTGTAATCCGATCCGCCAGCGCCCCCAAAACCCTATTTACGAGTGGTTGCATATCTGGCGTATTTGATGCTTTTGGGGCATCTGGCATTCGAATGGAATGCAGATCAAAATCGGAATTTTTCCGCTCAGGCCTATAATCATTCTGCGAAATTTTTTGGATCGATTGGATCATGGCTTATCTCCTTCAATCAGAAGATAGCAACAAATTAATATAATTTCTATTCATTGTTAATGACGAGATATTATATTTAAGCGTAAATGTTATAATTTCATTTCTCACTAGTCGCCGATCTGTTACCGCTGCCAGTACCTGCAACAAACCCACCCGCCCGTGGCATGCTCGGTTCCGGGCCCGTCACGGGCTTCGTCTCCTCCGCCTCGCTCTGCGCTCTCCCACGCTCTCCCGCCGTGATGAAATCGACGATGCGCGCAGCCGCCTCGCCGTCGAGCAGCGGGGCGTGGCCCTGGCCGGGGACGATATGTGTCTCGCAGGCCGGATGGCGCTTTGCCATTTCCGCTACCGTCTCGCGCGAGAGAATATCGGAATGCTCGCCGCGCAGCACCAGCAGCGGCGCGTGAACGAGCGCGGCAAACAGCGTCCAGAGCGGTGGCAGCGGCTTTTCCAGATCGAGCCCGGCCAGCCCTTTGAGTAGCGCGGGATCATAGACGGGCACCAGCTTGCCGTCCTTCTCCTGCCATGTCCCCCGCGCAAGCTTCATCCAGCCTTCATCGTCGAGGCCGGGGAATTGCTTGTCGGAAATCGTCTGCATGATTTCCACGGCCTGGGTGAAGTCGCGCGGCGCGGGCAGCTTGCCGACATAGCCGCGTATGCGCATCAATCCTTTCGGCTCGATCACCGGGCCGACATCGTTGAACACAGCCGCGCGAATCGCCGTCGGTCGCGCCGCCGCGATCGCCATGGTCACGAGCCCGCCGCGCGAGGTGCCGACGAAGATCGCCTGATGCACGCCCATCGCGGTCATCGCGGCGAGGCAATCATCCATCTCGATGCCGATATCGTAATTGCGCCAGTTGCGATCATGCTGCGACAGGCCGCGTCCGCGATAATCCAGCGCAAGCACGCGCCTCGGTGGTTCGGCGGTGGACAGAGCGACTGCAAGATCGTGGAAATCGAACGCCGTGCGTGCGATCCCGGGCAGGCAGATGACCGGGGTCAGGGTCGAGTCGATCGGCCCGTAATCGCGCAGATGCAGAACGAGCCCGTCGGTCGCTGTGACGTATCGCGCGCGATAGCCGGCATCTTCGTGCCGAACTGCCTCATCCGCGGCCGCGACATTCTCTGCCTGCATCGCCCGTGTCCTCATGCTCGCGCCTCATTGGCGCAGAGGATGCGTCCTGCGAAGCGATTTCGCAACAACGGTGGTGCATGGCGTCGCCGCGCAATCAGCGCCGGCGCGGCGATGCCGTATCGCAGGCGCCATCATCCGTGCAGGCGGGCTGATCGCGCCTGCCGCCGAACAGGCGTTGCAGGCGTGGACGCACAGGAAGGAACATGGCGTAGGCGCCATCCAGCAGGCTCGCCAGCGGCTCACGGCGCAGGACGCTCCCGATGGTGCGAAACCCGTCGAGCTGCGCCATGATCTCC